>NZ_JBVHLF010000003.1:0-23369 GCF_055559155.1 Kitasatospora sp. NPDC024654 | reverse complement strand
TCGTCACCTTCTTCTCTTTCTTTCCCTCCCCCTCCTCCCCCCCCCCCCCCCCCCCCACCCCCCCCCCCCCCCCCCCCCCCCCCCCCCCCCCCTCCCCCCCCCCCGCGGCCGTGGGGCGCGCGGAGTGCGCTCAGTCCTCGGCGCGCTTGTTCAGCGCGTCCACCGCGCGCTGGGTCACCTCGTCCACCTTGCCGAGCGCCGGGATGGTGGTGACCAGCCCCTGCTCGACGTAGTAGCCGATGATCGGCTCGGTCTCGCTGTGGTAGACCTTCAGCCGGGTCCGCACCGCGTCCTCGGTGTCGTCCGAGCGCTGGTAGAGCTCGCCACCGCACTCGTCGCAGACGCCCTCGACGGCCGGCGGGTTGTAGACCACGTGGAAGACGTGGCTGCCGTCGTTGCGGCAGAGCCGGCGGCCGGCGATCCGCTTGACCACCTCGTCCTCGGGGACCTCCAGGTCCAGCACGGCGGTGAGCGCGATCCCGCTGTCGGCCAGGAAGGCGTCCAGCGCCTTCGCCTGGACCAGGTTCCGCGGGAAACCGTCCAGCAGGAAGCCGTGGGCGGCGTCCGGCTGCGCCAGCCGGTCCTTGGCCATCCCGATGGTCACCTCGTCCGGCACCAGCTCGCCGGCGTCCATGTAGCCCTTGGCCTCGAGCCCGAGCGGGGTGCCCTGGCTGATGTTGGCCCGGAACAGGTCGCCAGTGGAGATGTGGGGGATGGACAGGGTCTTGGCCAGAACGTGCGCCTGAGTACCCTTCCCGGCCCCGGGAGGTCCGACGAGGACGATACGCATCAGCGGAGGAACCCTTCGTAATTACGCTGCTGGAGCTGGCTCTCGATCTGCTTCACAGTTTCGAGTCCGACACCGACGATGATCAGGATGCTGGTGCCACCGAACGGGATGGTGGTGCTCTGGTTGAGGGCTACCAGGCCGATCATCGGGATCAGCGCGATGAGGCCCAGGTACAGCGAACCCGGCCACGTGATGCGGGTCAGCACGTAGTTCAGGTACTCGGCGGTCGGTCGACCGGCGCGGATACCCGGGATGAAGCCACCATACTTCTTCATGTTGTCGGCAACTTCTTCGGGGTTGAAGGAGATCGCGACGTAGAAGAAGGCGAAGAACACGATCAGTAGGAAGTACGCGACCATGTAGACGGGGTGGTCACCCTTGGTGAAGTTGTTGTTGATCCAGATCGCCCACCCCGCCTTGCTGCTCGTCAGCTGGGCCACCAGGGCCGGGATGTACAGCAGCGAGGAGGCGAAGATGACCGGGATGACACCCGCCTGGTTGACCTTGAGCGGGATGTAGGTCGAGGTCCCGCCGAAGGCCCGCCGGCCGATCATGCGCTTGGCGTACTGCACCGGGATCCGGCGCTGGGCCTGCTCGACGAAGATGACCAGGACCACCACCACGATGCCGACCGCCAGGACGGCGAAGAAGTCGACCCAACCGCCGCCGATCTTGCCGGCCTTCTTGATCGCCCAGAGGTTGCTCGGGAAGCTGGAGGCGATCGAGGTGAAGATCAGGATCGACATGCCGTTGCCGATCCCGCGGTCGGTGATCAGCTCGCCCAGCCACATGATCATCGTGGTCCCGGCGGTCATCGTGGTGACCATGACCATGATCCGGAAGATCGAGGTGTCCGGCACGACCTCGTTGCTGTAGGGGCAGCTGCCGAACAGCGCGCCGTTCGAGGCGGTGGCCACGATGCCGGTGCCCTGCAGGACCGCCAGCGCGATGGTCAGGTACCGGGTGTACTGGGTGATCTTCGTGGTACCGGCCTGGCCCTCCTTCTTCAGCGCCTCGAGTCGCGGGATCACGACGGTCAGCAGCTGCAGGATGATGCTGGCGGTGATGTAAGGCATGATGCCGAGCGCGAAAATCGTCAACTGCAGCAGCGCGCCGCCGCTGAAAAGGTTGACGAGGCCGAAGAGGCCGTTGTTGGCCTGCTTCACGCAGTTGTTCACGGCGACGAAGTTGACGCCCGGGATGGGAATGTGCGCACCCATCCGGAACAGCACCATGATGCCCAGCGTGAACAGCAGCTTCTTGCGCAGGTCGGGCGTCTTGAACGCCCGCGCGAACGCACTGAGCACGGTGCCTCCTGCGCCTCCCACGCGTCGTCGGCGGGAGGGTCGGTCCTGATGGGGGGTCTTGGAGCGGTTCGCCCGTCGGGCAGACGACAGGGCAGCCTGTCGCAGCCTACAAGGGAACTCCACGGACTCTAACAGTGTGTGGCCACTCGCATGAAGCGTGTGCGCCGTTCCCGGGCCGTCGGCGGCCCCGGATGCCCGGATTTCACCCGTGATGAGCCCGTGATCGGTCGGTGATCCGTGGTTCTCCACGGAGAAAACGACCGGGCCCCGTACCTCTCGAAAGAGGTACGGGGCCCGAACGCTGGTGTCAGCCGAGTCAGATGAGCTCGGTGACGGTGCCGCCGGCGGCCTTGATCTTCTCGGCGGCGGAGCCGGAGACGGCGTCCACCGAGACCTGCAGCGCGACGGAGATCTCGCCGGTGCCGAGCACCTTGACGAGCGAGTTCTTGCGAACCGCGCCCTTCTCGACGAGACCCTCGACCGTGACCTCGCCACCCTGCGGGTAGAGCTCGGCCAGCTTGTCGAGGTTGACGACCTGGAAGGTCACCTTGAAGGGGTTCTTGAAGCCCTTCAGCTTCGGCAGGCGCATGTGGAGCGGCATCTGGCCACCCTCGAAGCGCTGCGGAACCTGGTAGCGGGCCTTCGTGCCCTTGGTACCACGACCGGCGGTCTTACCCTTCGAGGCCTCACCACGACCCACACGGGTCTTCTCGGTCTTGGCACCCGGGGCGGGACGCAGGTTGTGGATCTTGATCGGCGAGTCAGCCATCTCAGTCCACCTCCTCGACCGTGACGAGGTGACGCACGGTCTGGGCCATCCCGCGGATCTCGGGACGGTCCTCCTTGACGACCACATCGTGCATGCGCTTCAGACCCAGCGAGCGCAGCGTCTCGCGGTGGTTCTGCTTGCTGCCGATGTAGGACTTGGTCTGGGTGATCTTCAGGCGAGCCATCAGGCACCAGCCCCAACCGCGGCGGCGGTGCCGGCGGCGCGAGCGCGCAGCAGGGCAGCCGGAGCCACGTCCTCGAGCGGCAGGCCACGACGGGCGGCGATCTCCTCGGGGCGCACGAGGCCCTTCAGAGCGGCCACCGTGGCGTGCACGATGTTGATCGCGTTGTCCGAGCCGAGCGACTTCGACAGGATGTCGTGAACGCCGGCGCACTCCAGGACGGCACGCACCGGGCCACCGGCGATAACACCGGTACCGGGGGACGCCGGCTTCAGCAGCACGACGCCGGCGGCCTTCTCGCCCTGAACGGGGTGCGGGATGGTGCCCTGGATACGGGGGACCTTGAAGAAGTTCTTCTTGGCCTCCTCAACGCCCTTGGCGATGGCGGCCGGAACCTCCTTCGCCTTCCCGTACCCGACACCCACGGTGCCGTCACCGTCGCCCACCACGACCAGCGCGGTGAAGCTGAAACGACGACCACCCTTGACAACCTTGGCGACACGGTTGATCGCAACGACACGCTCGACGTAAGCGGTCTTCTCGACGGCGGGGGCGTTGCCCCGGTCGTCACGCTTACGGTCGCGCCGCTCGCCACCGGTGCCGCCGCCGGCGCCGCTACCGCGGCGCTGGGGTCCAGCCATTGGAATTACCTCTCTCGATTACGTCCGTCGACTGAGCCGACGAGCGGCTTAGAAGTCGAGCCCGGCCTCGCGGGCCGCGTCCGCCAGGGCGGCGATGCGCCCGGCGTAGCGGTTGCCCGCGCGGTCGAAGACGACCGACTCGATGCCGGCAGCCTTGGCGCGCTCGGCGACCAGGCTCCCGACCTTCTTGGCCAGCTCGGTCTTGTCGCCCTCGGCGCCCTTGATGGACACGTCGAGGGTGGACGCCGACGCCAGGGTGTGACCCTTGGCGTCGTCGATGACCTGGGCGACCATGTGACGGTTCGAGCGCGTCACAACGAGGCGCGGACGCACCTCGGTGCCGACGACGCGCTTGCGAACGCGGATCGCGCGGCGCTTGCGGGCGGCGTTCTTGTAGCCGTTGCCCTTGCCGATCTTGACAGAGACACTCATGGCTTACTTACCACTCTTTCCGACCTTGCGGCGGATGACCTCGCCCGCGTACTTCACGCCCTTGGCCTTGTACGGGTCGGGCTTCCGCAGCTTGCGGATCTTCGCGGCGACCTCGCCGACCTTCTGCTTGTCGATGCCGTCCACGTGGAACTTGGTGGGCGACTCGACGACGAAGGAGATGCCCTCCGGCGCGGGGACCAGGATCGGGTGGCTGTAGCCGAGCGAGAACTCCATGTCGGAGCCCTTCGCCGCGACGCGGTAACCAACACCGCTGATCTCCAGCGACTTGCGGTAGCCCGTGGTCACGCCGGTGATCATGTTCGCCACCAGCGTGCGGGTCAGGCCGTGCAGGGCCTTCGACTGACGCTCGTCGTTCGGGCGCGAGACGACCAGGGTGCCGGTCTCGTCCTTGCTGATCTCGATCGGCGCGGCGACGACGTGGGTGAGGGAGCCCTTGGGGCCCTTCACCGAGACCGTCGGGCCATCGATGGTGACGTCCACGCCGGCGGGAACCGAGATGGGCAGCCGTCCAATACGCGACATTGCTGTACCTCCGTTTCCCGAATTACCAGACGTAGGCGAGAACTTCTCCGCCTACGCCCTTCTTGGCGGCCTGCTTGTCGGTGAGGAGACCGGAAGACGTGGAGATGATCGCCACGCCCAGGCCGCCGAGCACCTTCGGCAGGTTGGTGGACTTTGCGTAGACCCGCAGGCCCGGCTTGCTGATGCGCTTGATGCCAGCGATGGAGCGCTCGCGGTTGGGGCCGAACTTGAGCTCGATGGTCAGCTTCTTGCCGACCTCGCCCTCAGCGGGCTCCTCAACCTTCCAGGAGGAGATGTACCCCTCCTGCTGCAGGATCTCGGCGACGTGCGCCTTGATCTTGCTAGCCGGCATAGCCACGGAGTCGTGGTAAGCCGAGTTCGCGTTACGCAGACGCGTGAGCATGTCTGCGATGGGGTCGGTCATGGTCATGATGGCCTCAGGCCTCTCTCGCCGTGGTTTCTCCGCGCCAGGTCCCCCCACCGCACTCCGGGAAGTGCGGCAGGGGCACAGACGCAGGGGACCTGCGGCGTTAGTAAGACTGGGTGCGAGCCCTTCCAGAGAAGGGCCGCGAGCATCCATGGAGATGCCGCGGCAGGGGCCCGACCCCACTACCTTACGGGAGTCCGTACGGGTACCCAAATCTGGGTGATGTGGGGTCGGGCACGCCTGCTTCGCCTATGCGGTAACCAGGGTCCTGAATTACCAGGAGCTCTTGGTCACGCCCGGCAGCTCGCCGCGGTGCGCCATCTCACGGAGGCAGACACGGCACAGGCCGAACTTGCGGTACACCGAGTGCGGACGGCCGCAGCGCTGGCAGCGGGTGTAACCGCGGACAGCGAACTTCGGCTTGCGCTCGGACTTCGCGATGAGGGACTTCTTCGCCATTGGCTCACGCCTCCTTGAACGGGAAGCCCAGAGCGCGCAGCAGCGCCCGGCCCTCGTCGTCGGTCTGAGCGGTGGTCACGACGGTGATGTCCATACCGCGCTGACGGTCGACCTTGTCCTGGTCGATCTCGTGGAACATAACCTGCTCGGTCAGACCGAAGGTGTAGTTGCCACGGCCGTCGAACTGCTTCGGCGAGAGGCCGCGGAAGTCACGGATACGCGGCAGCGCCAGCGTCACCAGACGGTCCACGAACTCCCACATGCGGTCACCACGGAGGGTGACGTGGGTGCCGATCGGCTGGCCCTCGCGCAGCTTGAACTGCGCGATGGACTTACGGGCCTTGGTCACGGCCGGCTTCTGACCGGTGATCGCGGTCAGGTCGCGGATCGCGCCCTCGATCAGCTTGCTGTCACGGGCAGCCTCGCCGACACCCATGTTGACCACGACCTTGACCAGGCCGGGGATCAGCATGACGTTCTCGTACTTGAACTGCTCCTGCAGCTGACCCTTCACCTCGGAGTTGTAACGCTCCTTGAGGCGGGGGGCCACCTTCTCAACAGTCGTCTCAGACATCAGATGTCCTCACCGGTTCGCTTGGCAACGCGGATCTTGTTGCCCTCGTCGTCGAAGCGGTAACCAACGCGAGTGACGACCTTCTTGCCGTCCTTCTCCACGACCAGCTGCACGTTGGAGACGTGCACCGGGGCCTCGACGGTGACGATGCCACCGGCGGTGCCCTGGCCGGGCTTGGTGTGCTTCTTGACCCGGTTCACACCCTCGACGAGGACCTTGTTCTCGGCCGGCAGGGCCTGGATGACCTTGCCCTGCTTGCCCTTGTCCTTGCCGGTGATGACCTGAACCAGGTCACCCTTCTTGATCTTCATGCTGTTCGCCATGGGTTAGAGCACCTCCGGCGCCAGCGAGATGATCTTCATGAACTTCTTGTCACGCAGCTCGCGGCCCACCGGGCCGAAGATGCGGGTACCACGGGGGTCACCCTCGGTGTTCTTGAGGACGACGGCGGCGTTCTCGTCGAACCGGATGTAGGAACCGTCCGGACGACGGCGCTCCTTCACGGTACGAACGATGACGCACTTGACGACGTCACCCTTCTTCACCGAGCCACCGGGGATCGCGTCCTTGACGGTGGCGACGATGACGTCCCCGATACCGGCGTAGCGGCGACCGGAGCCACCGAGAACGCGGATGCAGAGAATCTCCTTGGCACCCGTGTTGTCGGCGACGCGCAGTCGCGACTCCTGCTGGATCACAGCTTTCTCCTGATCGTCAACGAGAGTCGACGGGCCGGCCGCTGCTCACACCAGCGTCTCGCACAGTGACGTGCGGGGACCTGATGCACATACGGCCGTACCTCATCGGCTTCGTTACTTGGCCTTCTCGAGGATCTCGACGACGCGCCAGCGCTTCGTCGCGGACAGCGGGCGGGTCTCCGCGAGGAGGACCCGGTCGCCCACGCCGCACGCGTTCTGCTCGTCGTGCGCCTTCAGCTTGTTCGTACGGCGGATGACCTTGCCGTACAGAGCGTGCTTGACGCGGTCCTCGACGGCGACGACGACGGTCTTGTCCATCTTGTCGCTGACGACGAGACCCTCACGGGTCTTGCGGAAACCGCGCGTCTCGTTGGTGTTCTCAGTCATCAGGCGTTCTCCACCGTCTCGATGCCCAGCTCGCGCTCGCGCATCAGGGTGTAGATCCGCGCGATGTCCTTACGGACCAGCCGAAGCCGTCCGTGGTTGTCGAGCTGTCCGGTCGCCGCCTGGAAGCGGAGGTTGAACAGCTCCTCCTTGGCCTCGCGGAGCTTGGCAACGAGGGCCTCGTTGTCCAGCTCGCGCAGCTCAGCAGCCTTGGTGCCGGCCGACATCAGCTCTCACCTGCCTCGCGCCGGACAATCCGGCACTTCATCGGGAGCTTGTGAGCAGCGCGGGTGAGCGCCTCACGAGCCACCTTCTCGTTGGGGTACGACAGCTCGAACATGACCCGACCCGGGTGCACGTTCGCGATCCACCACTCCGGCGAACCCTTACCGGAACCCATGCGGGTCTCGGCCGGCTTCTTGGTGAGCGGGCGGTCCGGGTAGATGTTGATCCAGACCTTGCCACCACGACGGATGTGACGCGTGATCGCGATACGAGCGGACTCGATCTGACGGTTGGTCACGTAGGCCGGGGTCACGGCCTGGATGCCGTACTCGCCGAACGCGAGCTCGGTGCCACCCTTCGCGGCGCCGCGGCGCTTCGGGTGGTGCTGCTTGCGGTGCTTGACCCTACGAGGGATCAGCATGAGGTCAGGCCTCCGTTCCGGTGCTCTCGGCAGCCGGCGCCTCGCTCACCGCGGCCGCGGGGGCCTCGGTGTTCGCGGGACGACGACCGCCACGGGCGCCACCGCGCTCGCCGCCGCGGCCACCGCGCTCGCCGCCACGCGCGGGGCGGGCGTCGTTGCGGGCCGGACGGTTGCCCGAGCGGGCGGCAGCGTTCTCAGCGCGGACCTCGGCGATGTTCTTGACGTCGCCCTTGTAGATCCAGACCTTCACGCCGATCCGGCCGAAGGTCGTCTTGGCCTCGAAGAAGCCGTAGTCGACGTTCGCGCGCAGCGTGTGCAGCGGCACACGACCCTCGCGGTAGAACTCCGAACGGCTCATCTCGGCGCCGCCGAGACGACCGGAGCACTGGACCTTGATGCCCTTGGCGCCGGACTTCATGGTGCCCTGCATGCTCTTGCGCATGGCACGGCGGAACGACACGCGGGAGGACAGCTGCTCCGCGACGCCCTGAGCCACGAGCTGGGCGTCCAGCTCGGGGTTCTTGACCTCGAGGATGTTCAGCTGGACCTGCTTGCCGGTCAGCTTCTCGAGGTCGCCGCGGATGCGGTCGGCCTCGGTGCCACGGCGACCGATCACGATGCCGGGGCGGGCGGTGTGGATGTCAACGCGGACGCGGTCGCGGGTGCGCTCGATCTCCACCTTGGAGATGCCGGCCCGCTCCATGCCCTTCGTCATCATGCGACGAATGGCGACGTCTTCCTTGACGTAGTCCTTGTACAGCTTGTCGGCGTACCAGCGGGACTTGAAGTCCGTGCTGATGCCGAGGCGGAACCCGTGCGGGTTAACCTTCTGGCCCATTACCGGGTCCCTTCCTTGCTGCTGACGACCACGGTGATGTGGCTGGTCCGCTTGCGGATCCGGTAGGCGCGGCCCTGGGCGCGCGGCCGGAACCGCTTCAGGGTCGGGCCCTCGTCAACGTACGCCTCAGAGATGTAGAGGTCGTCCACGTTGTTGTGGTTGTAGTTGTGCGCGGCGTTGGCAATGGCGCTGTCGAGCACCTTGCCGACCGGCACGGTGGCGGCCTGCGGAGCGAAACGCAGGACGGCCTGGGCCTCCGTGGCGTTCAGGCCACGGATGAGGTCCACCACGCGGCGGGCCTTCATGGGCGTGACGCGGATGTACCGCGCTTGGGCCCTGGCTTCCATGGTTGTCCCCTTAATGGAGTAAGTCATTGAGTCGTTCTGGCGGTGAAGCTCAGGCGACTAGCGACGCTTCGACTTGCGGTCGTCCTTGACGTGGCCGCGGAAGGTGCGGGTCGGAGCGAACTCGCCCAGCTTGTGGCCGACCATCGACTCGGTGACGAACACCGGGACGTGCTTGCGACCATCGTGAACCGCGATCGTGTGACCGAGCATGCTCGGGCTGATCACGGAGCGACGGGACCAGGTCTTGATGACGTTCTGGGTACCCGCCTCGTTCTGCGCGTCCACCTTCTTGATGAGGTGGCCGTCGATGAAGGGGCCCTTCTTGAGACTGCGCGGCATCTGACCTGCTCCTAGCGCTTCTTGTTGGTCTTGCGGCGGCGCACGATGAGGGCGTCCGAAGCCTTGCCGGGCTTACGGGTGCGACCCTCCTTCTGGCCCCACGGCGAAACCGGGTGGCGACCACCAGAGGTCTTACCCTCACCACCACCGTGCGGGTGGTCGATCGGGTTCATGGCCACACCACGCACGGTCGGGCGAACGCCCTTCCAGCGCATACGGCCGGCCTTGCCCCAGTTGATGTTCGACTGCTCGGCGTTGCCGACCTCGCCGACGGTGGCGCGGCAGCGCACGTCGACCAGGCGGATCTCACCGGAGGGCATGCGCAGGTGCGCCATGCGACCCTCACGGGCGAGCAGCTGGATGCCGGAACCGGCGGAGCGGGCCATCTTGGCACCGCCACCGGGACGCAGCTCCACCGCGTGGATGGTGGTACCGACCGGGATGTTGCGCAGCGGCAGGTTGTTGCCCGGCTTGATGTCGGCCGCGGGGCCGTTCTCGATCCGGTCACCCTGCGCAACGCCGCGGGGGGCGATGATGTAGCGCTTCTCGCCGTCCGCGTAGTGCAGGAGCGCGATGCGCGCGGTGCGGTTGGGGTCGTACTCGATGTGCGCGACCTTGGCCGGCACGCCGTCCTTGTCGTGACGACGGAAGTCGATCACGCGGTAGGCGCGCTTGTGACCGCCACCCTGGTGGCGAGCGGTGATACGACCGGCGTTGTTACGGCCGCCCTTGCTGTGCAGGGGGCGAACCAGCGACTTCTCCGGCGTGGACCGCGTGATTTCTACGAAGTCGGCCACGCTGGAGCCACGACGGCCCGGCGTAGTCGGCTTGTACTTGCGGATGCCCATTTGGCTCTCTCGTCCTCGTCCTAATCGACGATCACGATCTCCTGGTTCAGGAGACCGGACCACCGAAGATGTCGATGCGGTTGCCCTCGGCCAGCGTCACGATGGCGCGCTTGGTGTCCTTGCGCTTGCCGAAACCGGTGCGGGAGCGCTTGCGCTTGCCCTGGCGGTTGATCGTGTTGACAGCCTCGACCTTGACCGAGAAGACCGCCTCGACGGCCTGCTTGATCTGGGTCTTGTTGGCGCCCGGCGACACGATGAACGTGTACTTGTTCTCGTCGAGGAGCGCGTAGCTCTTCTCGGAGATAACCGGCTTCACCAGGACGTCACGGGGGTCCGTGAACGTCTTGCTCGTAACGTCGCTCATCAGGCGGCGCTCCCTTCGAGCTCGCCCTCAGCGGCAACGGCCTTGGCGGACGCGGCCGGACCGGCCACGAAACGCTCGAAGGCGGCCTGGGTGAAGACCACATCGTCGGAGACGAGCACGTCGTAGGTGTTCAGCTGACCGGCGTCCAGGATGTGCACGTTCGGCAGGTTGCGAGCGGACTTGTAGCCCAGCTCGTCCGCACGCTCGACGACCAGGAGGACGTTCTTGCGGTCGGTGATCTTGCCGAACAGGCCCTTGGCGGCCTTGGTCGACGGCGCCTCGGTCGCGGTCACGTCGGTGATGACGTGGATGCGGTTGTGGCGGGCCCGGTCGGTGAGCGCACCGCGGAGGGCGGCGGCGATCATCTTCTTCGGGGTCCGCTGCGAGTAGTCGCGCGGCACGGGACCGTGCACGACGCCACCGCCGGCGAACTGCGGCGCACGGGTCGAGCCCTGACGGGCGCGGCCGGTGCCCTTCTGGCGGTACGGCTTCTTGCCGCCACCGCGAACCTCGCCACGAGTCTTGGTCTTGTGGGTGCCCTGACGGGCCGCAGCGAGCTGCGCCACGACGACCTGGTGCATCAGCGGAACGCTGACCTTCGCGTCGAAGATCTCGGCCGGCAGCTCGATGCTGCCGGTCTTGTCGCCAGCCGGCGACAGGATGTCAATGGTGCTCATTTCCTCACAGCCCCTTCGCCGCGGTGCGGACGAGGACGAGGCCGCCGTTCGGACCCGGGACAGCGCCCTTGATCAGGAGCAGGCCCTTCTCCGCGTCGACCGCGTGCACGGTCAGGTTCTGGGTGGTCACACGCTCGTGACCCATCCGACCGGCCATGCGCAGGCCCTTGAACACGCGGCCCGGGGTGGCGCAGCCACCGATCGAACCGGGCGAGCGGTGCTTGCGCTGGGTGCCGTGACCGGCGCCGAGGCCCTTGAAGTTGTGACGCTTCATGACACCGGCGAAGCCCTTGCCCTTGGAGGTGCCGGTCACGTCGACCTTGACACCCGCCTCGAACAGCTCGGCGGTGATCTCCTGGCCCAGCGTGTACTCGGACGCGTCCGAGGTACGCAGCTCGACCAGGTGGCGGCGCGGGGTGACACCGGCCTTGGCGAAGTGGCCCGCGAGGGGCTTGTTCACCTTGCGGGGGTCGATCTCGCCGAAGCCGATCTGCACGGCGTCGTAGCCGGCAGCGCTGTCAGCGGTGTGGACCTGGGTCACGACATTCGGCCCGGCCTTGACGACGGTCACCGGAACGATCCGGTTGTTCTCGTCCCAGACCTGGGTCATGCCGAGCTTCTCGCCCAGGATGCCCTTAATCTGCTTTGCCATCTTCGTCGCGCCTCTCAGAGCTTGATCTCGATGTCGACGCCGGCCGGAAGGTCGAGGCGCATCAGCGAGTCAACGGTCTTCGGGGTCGGGTCGAGGATGTCGATCAGACGCTTGTGAGTGCGCATCTCGAAGTGCTCGCGCGAGTCCTTGTACTTGTGCGGCGAGCGGATGACGCAGTAAACGTTCTTCTCAGTGGGCAGCGGCACCGGGCCCGCGACCTGCGCACCAGTACGGATCACCGTCTCGACGATCTTCTTCGCCGAGGAGTCGATGACCTCGTGGTCGTAGGCCTTGAGCCGGATGCGGATCTTCTGTCCCGCCATGGCTACTCGTAGTCCTTAGTCGTCTTGTTGCCTCTACGGCCGGATTCGTCCGGGTGGACTGGTCCGGCGGCTGCCCTGGGTGGTTTCCCGCCGACCCCCGCGCTCGGGCGTGTCGCACTCGCGCCTACGAAAAGGGAAAGAACCCTCTTCTGGGATCCGGGTCGGTCTTGCACCCACGGGTGCCGGGTCGAGGCCCCGCCCACGCTTCCCGGAAGATTCCCGTACGTCCGCCCCGCAGCTGCCGCGGTGTCGCTTACACACCACTGCATTCACACACAGCACGTGAACACATGAACGGCCATCACGGGAACGACGAGTACATGGGACTCGCTTCCGGTCCTCCCGGCGGGAGGCGCGCAGCATCGGCACTCAACCGAGCAACTTGACTATCTTGCCATACCACGAGGCCAGGATGCCAATCGGCGCCGGCCGCCCCGGCGCGCGCCAGCGGCCGGGCGCCCGGCCGGCGCGAGCCCGACAGGCGGTCAACTCCGCCGCCCCGCACCCGCGGTGACACCGGAGGACGTTCCACCGGCAGCGCCCCGCACGACCACCGCCGGCGCCCCACCGTGACCGGTCTCACGCCCGGCCCCGGGCACGGCGAAGGGCCCCGGCTCCCGTCCGTGCGGACGGGGGCCGGGGCCCTTCGCGCTGACAGCCTGCGGTGCAGGCAGGTCAGACCGGCAATTACTTGACGATCTTGGTGACCTGGCCGGCGCCGACGGTGCGGCCACCCTCACGGATGGCGAACTTCAGGCCCTCCTCCATGGCGACCGGCTGGATCAGCGCGACCGTCATGGCGGTGTTGTCGCCCGGCATGACCATCTCGGTGCCCTCGGGGAGGGTCACGACGCCGGTCACGTCCGTGGTACGGAAGTAGAACTGCGGGCGGTAGTTGTTGAAGAACGGGGTGTGGCGGCCACCCTCGTCCTTCGACAGGATGTAGGCCTGGGCCTCGAACTCGGTGTGCGGGGTGACCGAACCCGGCTTGATGATGACCTGGCCGCGCTCGACGTCCTCGCGCTTGATGCCACGGAGCAGCAGACCGACGTTCTCACCGGCCTGGCCCTCGTCGAGCAGCTTGCGGAACATCTCGATGCCGGTGACCGTGGTGGTGGTCTTGGTCTCCTTGATGCCGATGATGTCGACAGTCTCGTTGACCTTGAGGATGCCACGCTCGATACGACCGGTGACGACGGTGCCACGACCGGTGATCGTGAAGACGTCCTCGATCGGCATCAGGAACGGCTGGTCGGTCAGGCGGGCCGGGGTCGGGATGGCCTCGTCCACAGCCTGCATCAGGCCGAGGAGCTTCTCGCCCCACTCCTTGTCGCCCTCCAGCGCCTTCAGCGCGGAGACGCGGACGACCGGCAGGTCGTCGCCCGGGAACTCGTACTCGGAGAGGAGCTCACGGACCTCGAGCTCGACGAGCTCCAGGATCTCCTCGTCGTCCACCATGTCGGCCTTGTTCAGGGCGACGACGATGTAGGGGACGCCGACCTGGCGGGCCAGGAGGACGTGCTCCTTGGTCTGCGGCATCGGGCCGTCGGTGGCGGCGACGACGAGGATCGCACCGTCCATCTGGGCCGCACCGGTGATCATGTTCTTGATGTAGTCCGCGTGACCCGGGCAGTCAACGTGGGCGTAGTGACGCGCCTCGGTCTGGTACTCGACGTGCGCGATGGAGATGGTGATACCGCGCTGCCGCTCCTCCGGCGCCTTGTCGATCTGGTCGAACGGCGTGAAGGGGTTCAGGTCCGGGTAAGCGTCGTGCAGCACACGGGTGATCGCCGCGGTAAGGGTCGTCTTACCGTGGTCGATGTGACCGATGGTGCCGATGTTGACGTGGGGCTTCGTCCGCTCGAACTTCGCCTTCGCCACTGCAGTCCTCCTGAGGACAGTTCTGTACGCCGTACGACGTCAGTTGGTCTTTGATCGGGTTGGGGTACGGGCGCTGGTTCGCGCCCATGCCGTCCCGCGGGTGGGGGCCGGAGGCACCGGCGGGGTCGGGTGTGACCCCGCCGGGTTTGCCTCCATACAGCCTAAGGGTTGTGATTCGTCCCGATATGCGGGACTTACTCGCCCTTGGCCTTGGCGATGATGTCGTCCGCCACGTTCCGCGGAACCTCGGCGTACGAGTCGAACTGCATCGAGTAGCTCGCGCGACCAGAGGTCTTGCTGCGCAGGTCACCGACGTAGCCGAACATCTCGGAGAGCGGCACCAGCGCCTTCACGACGCGGGCGCCGTGACGCTCCTCCATGGCCTGGATCTGGCCACGGCGGGAGTTGATGTCGCCGATCACGTCGCCCATGTAGTCCTCGGGCGTGGTGACCTCGACGGCCATCATCGGCTCCAGCAGGGCCGGACCGGCCTTCCTGGCGCCTTCCTTGAAGGCCATCGAACCGGCGATCTTGAACGCGAGCTCGGAGGAGTCGACGTCGTGCGAGGCACCGTCGAGCAGCGTCACACGGACACCCTGGAGCGGGTAGCCGGCGAGCACACCGAACTCCATGGCCTCCTGGCAACCGGCGTCGACCGAGGGGATGTACTCCTTCGGCACGCGGCCACCGGTGACCTTGTTGACGAACTCGTAGCCGTCGCCGCTCTCCAGAGGCTCGATCGCGATCTGGATCTTGGCGAACTGGCCGGAGCCACCGGTCTGCTTCTTGTGCGTGTAGTCGATCCGCTCGACGGCCTTGCGGATCGTCTCGCGGTACGCGACCTGCGGCTTGCCGACGTTGGCCTCGACCTTGAACTCACGCTTCATACGGTCGACCAGCACCTCGAGGTGCAGCTCGCCCATACCCGCGATGATGGTCTGGCCGGTCTCCTCGTCCGTGTTGACCTGGAAGGACGGGTCCTCCTCGGCGAGACGCTGGATGGCGACACCCAGCTTCTCCTGGTCACCCTTGGACTTGGGCTCGATCGCGACGCGGATGACCGGGGCCGGGAAGTCCATGGACTCCAGGATGACCGGGTTCTTCTCGTCGCTGAGGGTCTCGCCGGTGGTGGTCTGCTTCAGACCCATGACGGCGATGATGTCGCCGGCGCCGACCGACTCGATCTCCTCACGCTTGTTGGCGTGCATCCGGTAGATCTTGCCGATGCGCTCCTTCTTGCCCTTGACGGAGTTCAGCACCGAGGTGCCGGACTCCAGGCGACCGGAGTACACCCGGACGAAGGTGAGCTTGCCCAGGTGCGGGTCGGACATGATCTTGAACGCCAGCGCCGACAGCGGCTCGTCGTCCGAGGCCTTGCGGGCGATCTCCACCGACTCGTCGCCGGGCTTGTGACCCTTGATGGACTCGATGTCCAGCGGCGACGGCAGGTACTTGATGACCGCGTCGAGCAGGGGCTGAACGCCCTTGTTCTTGAACGCGGTGCCACAGAAGATCGGCGTGAAGTCCGAGTTCAGCGTGCCCTTGCGGATCGCGGCGACCAGCAGCTCCTCGGGGATGTCGGTGCCCTCCAGGGCGGCCTCCATCACCTCGTCGCTGACGTTCGACACGATGTCGATCAGCTGCTCGCGGTACTCGGCGGCCTTGTCGGCCAGCTCGGCCGGGATGTCGACGACGTCGTACATCTCGCCCTTGGTCGCCTCGGGCGACCAGACCAGGGCCTTCATCCTGACCAGGTCGACGACGCCGACGAAGTCGGACTCGGCACCGATCGGGAGCTGCATGACCAGCGGGGTCGCGCCGAGGCGGTCCACGATGGTCTGCACGCAGAAGAAGAAGTCCGCGCCCGTGCGGTCCAGCTTGTTGATGAAGCAGATGCGCGGGACGCCGTAGCGGTCAGCCTGCCGCCACACGGTCTCGGACTGGGGCTCGACACCGGCAACACCGTCGAACACCGTCACGGCGCCGTCGAGCACGCGGAGCGAACGCTCCACCTCGACGGTGAAGTCGACGTGACCCGGGGTGTCGATGATGTTGATCGTGTTGTCGACGCCGTCAAGCGTCCAGTGGCAGGTCGTCGCGGCCGACGTGATCGTGATGCCGCGCTCCTGCTCCTGCTCCATCCAGTCCATGGTGGCAGCGCCATCGTGGACCTCACCGATCTTGTACGAGACACCGGTGTAGAACAGGATCCGCTCGGTGGTGGTGGTCTTGCCCGCGTCGATGTGCGCCATGATCCCGATGTTGCGGACCTTGGCGAGGTCAAGGGAGGTTGCAGCCATGGTGGCTCGTTCTCTCTCTGTCTAGTGACGGGGTACGGACTACCAGCGGTAGTGCGCGAAGGCCTTGTTGGACTCGGCCATCTTGTGGGTGTCCTCGCGACGCTTCACGGAAGCGCCGAGGCCGTTGGAGGCGTCGAGGATCTCGTTCATCAGACGCTCGGTCATGGTCTTCTCGCGACGGGCGCGGGAGTAACCGACCATCCAGCGCAGCGCCAGGGTGCTGGCGCGGCCCGGACGGACCTCGACCGGAACCTGGTAGGTCGCGCCACCGACACGGCGGGACTTGACCTCGAGGGCCGGCTTGACGTTCTCGAGCGCGCGCTTGAGGGTCACGACGGGGTCGGAACCGGTCTTCTCACGGACGCCCTCGAGGGCGCCGTAGACGATCCGCTCGGCGGTGGAGCGCTTGCCGTGCAGCAGGATCTTGTTGACCAGCGACGTCACCAGCGGGGAGCCGTAAACCGGGTCGATGATGACCGGGCGCTTCGGGGCGGGGCCCTTACGAGGCATTCTTACTTCTCCTTCTTGGCGCCGTAGCGGCTGCGGGCCTGCTTGCGGTTCTTGACACCCTGGGTGTCGAGGGAACCGCGGATGATCTTGTAGCGGACACCAGGAAGGTCCTTCACACGACCACCGCGCACCAGCACGATGGAGTGCTCCTGCAGGTTGTGGCCCTCGCCCGGGATGTAAGCGGTGACCTCGATCCCGCTGGTGAGGCGCACACGGGCGACCTTACGAAGCGCCGAGTTCGGCTTCTTCGGGGTGGTCGTGTACACACGCGTGCAGACCCCGCGACGCTGGGGCGAGCCCTTCAGCGCGGGAGTCTTGTTCTTCTCGACCTTGTCCTGCCGGCCCTTTCGGACCAGCTGCTGGATCGTAGGCACCGTTTCTCCGTTTTCTGTGTGCCAAGGCTTGGTGGAACTAACCTGCGGTGTTCCCAGCTCACGCCGACCCACGAGGTCGGGTGTGTTGGGCTCCTACCGCCCGGGAGCGGAAGAGGAGAACGCGCGGAATCCATGGTGCTGATGTGCCGCGACGGCGCTCGCGCGAGCGGCGCGCTCTCGTGGGAACGAGGGCGCTCCGGTTTGGCGCGGCGGCCGGTGTGCATGCACGCACAAGGACCCGGGGACACCCCAGGCACAAGGTCAGAGCGTACCTAGCGCATCGAGCGCGGTCAAAACAAATGCACCGCCGCAGGTCGTGGCGCTGCTGGCGGTCGACCCGGGGCGGAGCGCGGCCGGGGCCCGACGCCCGGCCGCTTATAGCACAGGAGGCCCCGCGCGGCGATTCGGCGGCCCGCCGACTCAGTGCCCCGACAGGAAGAGCAGCATGCCGAGGAGGACCAGCAGTGACCAGCCAGCCACCCAGGTGTAGCCGATCACCAGGCCCGCGGTGGCCATCCCCTCGCCGCGCTCCGCGGTCTGCTTCATCTGCCGACGGGCCAGGTGTCCGGTGGCCACGGCCGGCAGCGCGAGCGCCCCGAGGGTCGGCACACTGAGCACGCCGAGCACCAGCGAGGCGATCGCCATGCTGTTGTTCCGCGGCGGTGCGAAGGCGGTCGGGGAGAGGAAGGTCGGCGGGACGGCCGCCCCCTGCGGGGCCACCAGCGGGCCGCTCGGCAGGTCGGCCACCAGCTCGGCCAGCTGGCCGTACGTCTGGGCGCGGTTGGCGGCCTCGAAGCGCTGCGAGTACTCCTCGGCGGAGAGCCGGCCCTCGGCGTACGCCGCCTTCAGGACGTCCACCGTGCGGTCCCGGTCGGTGTGCGCGGCGCGCATCGCCGACTGCGGGCCCGCGGCCGGCTGCCACCCCGCGGCGTACGGTTGCGGCTGCGGCTGCGGCCCCGGCCACGGCTGCACGTCACCCATCCGGTCTCCCTCCCGTGCGGCAGCGACCCCTGGGGTCCCGTCCGCCGTCGACTGGCGCTTCCACTGTGCAGGACGAACCGGGGTCGGCACAGGGTTCCGGCCCGTTGAGCCATCATCCCCGGTCGGCGGCTCCGGCATCATGGCGGGGTGAGCAGGGAACAGCGGCGGCCGAACGGCGCCGAGACCACCGAGTTGCTGGAACGCGCGGTCGACGCGGTGCTGGGCGCGCCCGACCGGCGGCTGGAGGAGGCGGTGGACGACGCGGCCTCGCTGCTCGCCGCCTCGGCCGAGCGGTGGCCGGAGCTGAGCCGGGCCGTGCTGGTGCGGACCGGCCGTTCGCTGCGGCTGCTCTGGGAGCGCGGCTGGCGACCGGCCGACCTCGCCCGACTGACCCGGCGCGACCTGGCCCCGGTCCACCTGGCGCTGCTGGTCGACCTGGTCGCCGCCGAGGCCCGCGGCTACTCCCCCGCCGTGCTGGACCGCCGCTGGCAGGAGCAGCTGCGCGAGCTGGCGGCCGAGGCCTGGTGGCCGGCCGACGACGCCTTCCTGCCCGGCTTCGGCGAGCGGCACCGGCTGGACCGCTTCGCGTTGGCCGGCGCCGTGCTGGAACTGCTGCGGCTGCTCGGACGGCTGCCGGCGATCGCGCCGGTCGGCCCGGCGCCGGGCACCCGTCCGGTGGAGCACCGGGCGTTGCGACCGGTGCCCGGCGAGCCGCGGATGCTGGGCCGGATCCGGGCCCTGCTGGCGAAGGCGGAGTCCACCGAGTTCCCGGAGGAGGCCGAGGCGCTGACCGCCAAGGCCCAGCAGCTGATGGCGCAGCACAGCATCGACGAGGCGCTGCTGGCCGCCGGCCACGCCGGCACCGACGGCCCGGCGGCGCTGCGGATCGGGGTGGAGAACCCGTACGAGGGCCCGAAGGCGATGCTGCTGGACGCGGTCGCGGCGGCGAACCGTTGCCGGGTGGTCTGGGCGAAGGAGTTCGCCTTCTGCACGGTGGTCGGCTTCGACCCGGACCTGGACGCGGTGGAACTGCTCTACACCTCGCTGCTGGTCCAGGCGACCGGTGCGATGCAGCGGGCGGGCAGCCGGCAGCACCTGGACGGCGCCTCCCGGACCAGGGCGTTCCGGCAGTCCTTCCTGGTCTCCTACGCGGCCCGGATCCGCGAACGGCTGACCGCCGCCACCGAGCAGGCCACCAGCGACGCCGCGGCCGGCCGGCACCTGCGTCCGGACGGCAGCGCCGAGCAGCTGGTGCCGGACGAGCGGCTGCTGCCCGCACTGGCCGCCCGCGAGGAGGCGGTGGACTCCGCCACCGACCGGATGTTCCCCAAGCTCACCGCCCAGCGGGTCCGGGTCAGCGACGGCGAGGGGTGGGCCGCCGGCCGCGCCGCCGCCGACCGGGCCGCCCTGCACGGCCGGGGCCGGGTCACCCGCGGCCGCAAGCGCTGAGCCCGTCTCGCGCCCGCTCCGGATAGGGTCGGCGGCCGAACGACGATCAAGGGGGATCCGGGAGTTGGAGACGTACCGGGACAAGGTGCGCGGGGCGCTGCTCGGCGGAGCGGTGGGCGACGCGCTGGGCTGGCCGATCGAGTTCCTGAAGCTGGACGTGATCCGTGAGCGCCACGGCCCGCGCGGCGCCGAGGGGCTGCTGCGTCCCGAGCGCCCGGGCGCCCGGCCCGGCGAGGTCACCGACGACACCCAGCTGACCCTGTTCACCGCCGAAGGCCTGATCCGGGCCCGGCTGGCGGGCGGCCCCGAGGACGCCGCGCCGGCGCTGCACGCCGCCTACCGCCGCTGGCTGCTGACCCAGCAGCAGGAAGCGCCCGATCCGCGGCCACGGCCCGCCCCGTACGACGGCTGGCTGCTCGCCCAGCCCTTCCTGTACGCCCGCCGGGCTCCGGGCCGGGCCTGCTGGGACGGGATCGCGCAGCACCCGCACTGCCCGGCACCCGCCCCGTTCGGGCAGCCCGGCCCGGTCAACCCAGGCTCCAAGGGCTGCGGCACGGTGATGCGGTCGGCCCCCTTCGGGCTGCTGCGGGTCGGTCCCGCCTGGGCGTTCGAGCTGGCCGCCCGCTGCGCCCAGCTCACCCACGGCCACCCCACCGGCTACTACGCGGCGGGCGCCTTCGCGGCCCTGGTGGACCGGGTGACGGCCGGCCGGGAACTCGCGGTGGCGGTCGAGGAGACCATCCGCCAGGTCGAGGCCTGGCCGCAGGGCGACGAGACCGCGGCGGCGCTGCGCCGGGCGGTGGCGCTGGCGGAGCGCGAGGAGCCGGCCGAGGAGGTGGTCGAGCGGGTGGGGCTGGGCTGGATCGCCGAGGAGTGCCTGGCGATCGCGGTGTACTGCGCGCTGGTGGCGCCGGAGGTCGGGGTACGGCGGGCACTGCTGCTCGCGGTCAACCACTCCGGGGACAGCGACTCCACCGGCGCGGTCTGCGGCAATCTGCTGGGCGCGGTGCACGGGGCGGCCGGACTGCCGGCCGAGTGGACGACCCTGGTCGAGGGGCGCGAGGTCGTCCTGCGGGTGGCCGACGACTTGGTGGAACTGTTCGACGGCGCGGGGACGGGCCTGGCCGAGCGCTACCCGCTCGGCTGAGCGGGGCGGAGGCGCCGGGCCTGCCCGGGCCCGGCGCCGGGCACTCGTCCGTCCGCTCAGTCCCAGAGCGCGCCGAAGGCGAGCAGCTCGTCCCGGTGCTCGATCCGCGCCACCCACTCCCCCGGCCAGGCCGCAGCGCCGGCGTGCGCGCCCGCGAAGGCGCCGGCCAGGCAGGCGATCGAGTCGGAGTCCCCGGACGAGTACGCGCCCCGGCGCACGGCCGCCACCGGATCGTCCGGGAGGAGCAGGAAGCAGAGCAGCCCCGTGGCCAGCGCCTCCTCGGCGATCCAGCCCTCCCCGGTGGCCAGGCAGGGATCGGACTCCCGGTCACCCACCGCCAGCGCGCCGTCCAGCCGGTCGAGGACCGCCAGGCACTCGTCCCAGCCGCGCGCGATGAACTCCGCCGGGCCGGGGTCCTGGGCCGACGCCGCCAGGTCGCCCAGCCAGTCGGCCCGGTAGCGGGTCCGCCGGGCGTGCGCGTGGTCCCGCAGCAGCGCGGTGAGTTCGGCCGGTGCCGCGCCGCGCGCCAGCAACCGGACGGCCAGCGCAGTCAGTTCACTCGCGGCCAGCGCGGTCGGGTGGCCGTGGGTGAGCGCCGACTGGAACTGCGCGGCGCCACCCAGCTGGTCGTCGGTCAGCTCCTCGACCAGGCCCAGCGGAGTGACCCGCATGTTGGCACCGCAGCCCTTGGAGCCCAACTGGCTCGCCTGCTGCCAGCGCCGCCCGGGCGCCGTCAACCGCTCACAGGCGGTCAGGCAGGTCATCCCGGGCGCCCGGTTGTTCTCCGGCGAGCGGTACCAGGCGATGAACTCCGCGCGCAGCGGCGGTTCCAGGAGCTCGGCACTGAGCGGGCCGGCGGCGGCCGCGGTGCGCAGCGCGCGGGCCAGCGCGAGCGTCATCTGGGTGTCATCGGTGATCAACGCCGGCTCTGGCAAGGGAAGTTGGCGCCACTCCGGGCAGCGTGCCGCGATGTCCCCGACCTCGTCGAACTCGGTCGGGTACCCCATCGCGTCGCCGATCGCCAGCCCCAGCAGCGCGCCCGTGGCCCGCCCCGCCCCGCTCACCGGGCCGCCACCAGCAGCCGGGTCAGCCCGCGGATCACGTACCCCGGCTGCCAGACCGGCTCCTCGACCAGCTCCAGCCGGGCCGCGCCGCGTAGCAACGCGCCATAGGACTCGGCGAGTTCGAGCCGGGCCAGCGGCGCGCCGAGGCAGAAGTGGATACCCGCCCCGAAGGTGATGTGCGGGTTGTCCGCGCGGGTGACGTCGAGGCGGTCGGGGTCGGCGAAGCGGGCCGGGTCCCGGTTGGCCGAGCCGAAGAGCAGAGCCACCTCGGCGCCGCGCGGGATCGCCGTGCCGGCCACCTCGATGTCCTCCAGCACCCACCGCTCGAACATCTGCAGCGGGGTGTCGTACCGCATCAACTCCTCGATAGCGGTGGGGAGATGACGGTCCACGTCGGAGCGGAGCAGGGCCAGCTGCTCGGGGTTGCGGAAGAGCGCCAACCAGCCGTTGCCGGTGGTGTTGACGGTCGCCTCGTGCCCGGCGTTGAGCAGCAGCACGCAGGTCGAGACCATCTCCTGCTCGCTCAGCGCGTCGCCCTCGCCCTGGGCCTGGATCAGCGCCGAGACCAGGTCGGAGCCGGGCCGCCGGCGCCGCTCCCGGATCAACTCGCGCAGGTAGTCGGAGAACTCGACACTGGCGTCCACCGCCCGCTGGGCCGCCTCGGCCGTCGGGTTGAGCTCGAACATCCCGGTGATCGCCGCCGACCACGGCCGCAGCAGACCCCGGTCGGCCTCCGGCACCCCGAGCATCTCGGCGATCACCGCCACCGGCAGCGGCTCGGCCACTGCGGCGATCAGGTCCCCGCCGCCCTCCGCCAGCAGGCCGCCGACCAGCTCACCGGCCAGCCGGGCCACCGTCGGACGCAGCGACTCGACCATCCGCGGGGTGAACGCCTTGGAGACCAGTCGACGGATCCGGGTGTGGTCCGGTGCCTCCAGGTCGAGCAGCCCGTTGCCGTTGAGCGTGTGGAACGGCTCGTGCGCCGGATCGGGCGGGGTCTGCCCGAACTCCTCGTGGCCGAACCGGTGGCTGTACGTCCGCCCCAGCCGCCGATCCCGCAGCAGCGCGCTGACGTCCTCGTGCCGGGAGACCAGCCACTGCCCGGTCGGCTCGTAGTACGCGACCGGCGTACGCTCCCGCAACTCGGCGTACGCCTCGTACGGATGCGCGATGAACTCCGGTGACCAGGGGTCGAACAGTTTCACCCAGCCAGCCTAGCGACGAGAGCGGAGAGAACAAGAGAGATCGGCTCCCGGATGATCCCGCCGCTCAGCCATGGGAAATCTGCCACGCGTGGAATCCGCCGGGAGCGTCGTCCGGCGGATTGAGGATGGCGTCCCGCTGTGTGGTGTAGCCGATCACGGTTGAGGTGTGCGCTGGCTCGCTCCCGGGGCGCACACCTGCGAGGGATTCACGCTCCCTGA
>NZ_JBVHLF010000002.1:159366-241491 GCF_055559155.1 Kitasatospora sp. NPDC024654 | reverse complement strand
GCCCTACGACCCCGACACCCACCAGGCCAACAGCAAGATCAAAACGACTCCCGAGACCACTTTGGCGGCATAGGGGTTGACTCAGGAAACTCATCGGTGCTCCGCCTTCGGGCGCAGCAGGACCACACCCACGCCGAGTCCCGTGGTGGAGGCGAGGTGGACCAGGAGCGCCTTGCGGTTGGGTGCCCACACGCCGGTGGTCGGCCCACCGGACCACATCGCGGCGCCGATCCCGGCGGCCGCGGCGACCATGCCTCGCCACACGGCGTGGCTCCTGTTCCGACCGGCCAGGACCCCCATCACGAGGACGCCGACCGAACCCGCGGTGATCAGCACTTCACGTGCCATGTGGTACTGGACGTGCCCCTCACCATGGCGAACTTGCGGGGCGCGGTACGTCTCGTCGGTGATGTGGCTGGCGGTCTGCCACACCGAGGGCGCCACGGCGGCGACCCCTGCCAGGGTGACCACGGCCCCGGCCCGTTGTCGTGCCGAACTCATCGGTTCCCGACCTTCCTGGGTGCGAGCTGCCTGGGATACGAGCTCTCCGGACACGAGAGCATTCATATAATGACCCTCATTTCATCGCTGGAGCGTGATCCAGCATCAGAAGGGGCACCAGATGGGGCGGACACCGCGCACGGACCATGTCGACGACATGGTGGAGGTCCTCGCCGGCGCGTTCGACCCCGAGCTGTTGGAGGCCAAGGCGCTCGCCTACCGCCTGCGGCGGATCAGCCACTGGCTGGAGACCGAGATCAAGCGCGAACTGGCTCCGCACCAGATCGAGTTGTGGGAACTGGAACTGCTGGCCTGCTTGATCCGTGCCCCTCACCAACGGCTCACCGCGGGTGAACTGGCACGGCAGATGCAGTTGACCTCCGGTGCTGTCAGCAACCGGGTGGGCAGGCTGGAGGCGAAGGGGTGGGTGCTGCGTGACTTCGCCCTCCACGATCGGCGCTCGGTGACGGTCACGTTGACCGAGGAAGGCCGCAGCCGAGCCCTGCGGGTGTTCGCCACCAAGACCGAGACCGAACTGCGGCTGCTCTCCGCGCTTCCGCCCGAACGTCGGCGCCGGGTCAACGACGATCTGCGCACCGTGCTGTCGGACCTGGAGGCGGGGAAGGACGCCGTCAGCGCACGGTAGGCGGGGGCGTCGTTACCACGGGTTCTCCCGGTCGGCGTCGCGGGCCGCGGGGTCGGGCGCCGACCAGCTGCCGAGCAGGCGCAGGGCGTGTGCGGAGGGACTGTCGGGTGCGGCGGTGTAGAGGTAGAGGGCCTGGTCCGGGTCGTCGGGCAGGGTGAGGGACTCGTAGTCGAGGGCCAGTTCGCCGACCAGGGGGTGGCGGTAGCGCTTGGTGCCGTGGGTGTACTCGAGGACATCGTGGTCGGCCCACCACTGGCGGAAGTCCTCGTCGTGCACGGACAGTTCGCCGACCAGCTCGGTCGGGCGGGGGTCGTGCGGGTGGCGCCCCGCGTACAGGCGCAGGGCGGCCACGGTGCCGCGGGCCGCGGTCTCCCAGTCGGCGAGCAGGTCGCGGGCGGTCGGGTCGAGGAAGATGAACCGGGCGAGGTGATGAATGCCGTCCGTAGTAGAGCGGGTGGCGGCCGTTCCCCGCCGCGTCAGCGCGGCGGGGTGCGGAGGCGGGGTGCTGCCGGGTTGTCCGATCACCCAGCTGGCGGCCACCGGCCGGGCAGGCGCTGGTGGGTGGCCGCGCCCGGAGCGCCTGTGGCTGCCCGCCGACCACGGGGTGCCGGCTGCGCTGGAGCCGGGCGGGGCACACCTCCGGCCGGCCGGGCCCGGGACACCCCGGCCGCCGTCCGGTGGCTCCGGGTGGCCGGGCAGGTGAAGCACGAACCCGGCTCCGGGACGCCGGCCACCGGGACGCCGCCCTCGCGGAACTCGACATCGCCGCCCAGCTGTTGCCCGACGACCCGGACGTCCTCGCGGCTCGTGCGGCCTGCCGGGCCGGGGCCGCGGCGGGATGAGTCGTCGGCGGCGCGGGACCGACGCTCCGGTGCCGTCGGCGATGCCGTGCGGCCGGGCTCTGCCGGGCCCGGCCGCACGGGCCGACGGCCCCGGCGCCGTACCGGGACGTCAGTGGTGACGGTACGGCCGGGATCTGCCCGCGTGCCACGCCAGGATGGTCGGCCACCAGGCCGACGGCGCCAGCGGCCCGCCCGCTCTCCACCCGTATCCGGTACAGCGCCAGCCCCAACTCGCGCTCGGCCTGGCTGAGTTACGACCCGGCGGGCGAGACGCACGGGCCGGTCCCGCCGGTCGGGTCCGGCAGCACCGGTCCCGGAACCGGCCCGCGTTCCGCGGGCACGGCGTCGGCGCCGTCCGCCCGGAAGAGAGCACCATCCACTCGGGTGTTCCGCAGGTTCCACGCCATCGAGTCGATCACTCCTTGTGACCCGGTCTGCACGCTTCGCGCAGGACTAGTTCATGGTGGGCCACCAATCGACACCGGAACACCTCTTCGACAGTCAAATAACCATGATCGTCGGTGCCATCGCCGGCCGTTCGCGCCGCGCTCGATCGGGTGGGTCGGCCCCGAGTCCCGGGCGGCGGCCGCGGGCGGGGGAGTCGTCGCGGATGAAGGATGCCGGACTCCGTTGGCCGCGGCAAGAGTTGGTGACGTCCAGGACCTCGCGCGGCCGCCGGCCGCCGGACTCGGCGCGGCGGCCTCGAGTCCGCTCGTGGCCGGGCCGCAGCCCTCAGCTCCGGCGCACCCGTCCCAGGTGCCGCGCCAGGGCGGCCGCGAACTCGTCGGGGTGACTGAGGTGAGGCGCGTGACCCGCCCCGGTGAGGGTCTCCACGGTCGCGGCCGGCAGGCGGTTCGCGAGCAGTTGGGTGCAACGGCGTACCGCTGCGGGCCCGTCGGTGCCCACGGTCACGGTGATCGGGACGCGCTCGGTGGCGAGCGCCTCGAGGTCGAGCGCGTAGTGGTCGGGGTCGTGGAACTGGTCGAGGTAGGTGTGGGCGTTGGCGGCGAGCATGGCCCGCTGCGGCTGCGGGAACAGCTCCCGCCATCGGGGGCCGAACGCGACCTTCTCGGCGAAGAGGGCCACCGCCTGGTCCTGGCGGCCCGCCTCGATGTGGGCGGCGACAGTGGTGACGTGGGCGCGGGCTTCGGCGCGCAGCGGCTCGCCCTGCGGATCGTCGGTCAGCAGGGGGAAGGCCGGCGGCTCGTGCACCAGGACGCTGCTGACCAGTTCCGGGTGGCGGGCCGCGGCCATGAGGGCGACCAGCGCGCCGTAGGAGTGCCCGACCACATGGGCGGCGCCTCCGGCGAGTTCGGTGATCACGGACACGAGGTCACCGGCGTGGTCGTGGAGGCCGGACCGGCCCGCGGGGGCGCTGCTGCGGCTGTGGCCGCGCCGGTCGTAGCGGATGGCGGTGATGTCGTGGGGCAGGAGGGGGACGATCCGGTCCCAGCTGGTGTGGTCGTCGAAGGAGCCGTGGACGAGGACCACGTTCGTCGTGACCTGGTCCGCGCGCCAGTTCAGTGCGGCGCCACCGGTCCTGAGACTGCCCGTGCGGATGGTGGCGGTGGTGATCCGACCCGCGGCCGGAGTTGCGAGATCCATGCCCCGAAGGCAATCATGGGTCCTGACTGACAGTCAATCATTGACCGTCTAGCTGGGAGATGTGATGCTCAAGGTCGGGTCCAGTTCGCGGGTGGAGCAGATCGCCGAGGCCGTGTTGGAGGAGATCGCCCGCGGGCACTGGCGGGTCGGCGACCGGATCCCGCCGGAGCCGAAGCTGTTGGAGATGCTCGGCGTGGCCAGGAACACGATGCGCGAGGCCGTGCGCGCGCTCGCACACGCCGGAGTGCTGGAGATCCGCCACGGCGACGGTGTCTACGTGCGCGCACGCACCGACACGGAGGGGATCCTGCGGCGTCGCTTCGCCCCGGCCGACCTGCGCGACATCCTCCTGGCGCGGCGAGCGCTGGAAGTGGAGGCCGCGAGGGAAGCCGCCGAGCGACGCACGCCCGAGGACCTCGCGCGACTGACCGCCGCCTGGCACGAGCACTGCTACGGCGGGGCGCACACGGTCGACCCGGTCGAGGCCGGGGCCGCCTTCCACCGTGCGGTGGTGGAGGCCTCGCACAACGTCGTGCTGATCGAGCTGTACCAAGGCCTGGCAGGGGCGGTGACCGAGAGTCTGCGCCGCTCGCAGACGACCCCCGGACTGCCCGAGGCGCCGCACGACATCCACCGCGAGCTGTACGAGGCGATCGAGGCCGGCGACCCCACCAGGGCCGCTGCCGAGGCGGCCCGACACCTTGACGCGCTGGTCGACACGCTCAGCCGGTCCTGACCACAGCCCGACCCCGGCGCGCCTCGGCCGTGCGGTGCGGTCGCTCTCCACCCGTTCGGTGCGCTCGCCCGCCGAGGGCACGGCCATCCGTGCGAGCGGACAGCCGACCGGTCAGGTCACGTTAGGGTTGGCCGGCCGCTCGTCGCCCGCCGCCACGCGGCGGCCCTGGCCGCGCGGTCCGATGACGACCGTCTTCATGGTGACGTGGGGGTAGTGGACGCTGTAGTAGCCGCCGGTCCAGTAGTCGTGGAACGAGGCCGTCGAGTTGACGGTGTACGTCCTGGGGTCCGGGGCGGTCTGCCCGCTGCCGGCGAAGGCCTCCAAGGTCACGGTGTCGGCTCCGTCGACCCCCACGACCGCCGCCGCGTGATACTGCGACATGACCGTTTCACCGGGGTTCATGGCGACCATCACGTAGGCCTGGCCGACGACCGGAGCCGCCCGGCGGTCCGGCTCCCCACGGAAGGCCGCCGCACGCTCGCGGTTCGACTCGTCCGTCACGCCGAAGGCCTTGGTGCCGGCGGTCGTGCGGATGTTGCTGTTCGCACCGTCGGCCAGTTCTCCCACGGCGTTGTGCATGATCTCCTCCGCCGTGTGGAGGCAGTCGTCCAGGATCTGCCTGGCGAGCTGGTACTCCTGGTAGTCCCCGGTACCGAAGAGGTTCTGCGGCTGTGCGTGCGTCGGCCGCAGTGCCGGGGAGACGTTCGCGTCCGGCGTTCCGACCCGCACCCAGACCGAGGTCGGTCCATCGGCGGCGACCGCGAACAGCCCGCCGCTGGACACCGTCATGGCTTCGTTGGCCTGGGAGTTCTGGGCCGCCCAGCGCTGGACCGCCTGCCCTGGTGCCCGCCCGGCGAGCTGCGCGGTGCTCTCGGCCCGGCGGGTCGCCGGTACCGCACCGCCCATCACGCGGCGCGCGGTGCTCTCGGCCTCCTGCTCGAAGCGGTCGGCGGGGTCGGAGACCCGGAGCCCGTCGCCGATGTCGGTGCCGGCTACCGGCCCCTGGCTCTGCTGGACGACGTGGGTGAGTTCGTGGGCGAGGGTGTGCTTGTCGGCACCGCCCGCACCGATGACCACGTGGTGGCCGGCGGTGTAGGCGCGGGCCCCGATGTCGGCCGCGGACGCCTTCGCGGCACTGTCGTCGTGGATGCGGACCTCGGAGAAGTCGGCGCCGAAACGGCTCTCCATCTCGGCGCGGGTGGCCTCGTCGAGCGGCCGTCCAGGGCTGCGCAGGACGTCGTGGACCGCGGAGCGTTGCACCGCCGCCCGCTCGGCCGGGTGACCGGGGCCGTCGCCGTTCCGGTGCTCCTCCGGCGTGTCGAGGCGCCCGGCCCGCCGGAGGCGCCGCCCGACGGCGGCGTTCCCGACGGTCGCCTGGAGGTGGAGGAGGCCGGGGAGCCGCTCGCCCCGGGCCGCGGCGGCTCCGCGGGCCGCCGGACCGGCCTCCTCCTTGCCGGTGCCCCTGGCATTCGCATGGTCGCGCACAGCGCCTCCTCCGGCGTGGGAATGACGTCTCCTCCTGGATACGCGGGAACCGGGCCCGGATGTCAGGTCCGCGGGGGCAGAGTGCACGGTCCGCGAGGACAGAGCGCACCGGCCGCGCGGACACCCGTCCCGCGCCGGCCAGCGGTTCGGCGCGGCCCAGGGGCGGGTTGTGGTGGCTGAACGAGCCACTGAGCGCCTACGGCCACCCAGCCGGGGACCGCGCCCGGCCGTCACCCAGTACGTCGCTCATGGCGCGAACGTGCGAGGTGATAGGCATCGCGGAGCAGCTCGCAGGTCGCGGTACCGGTCCGCCTGCCTGGATTCACCACCGCGAGCCAGCCCATCGAGCCGTAGACGGGGTGTGCCATCACGGCATCGGTGAGGCCGGGGTCGTCGTCGATGGCCGGTTCGCGCGGCGCGTGACCGGTCCGTCGATGCGTCCGGTCGGCGCTCGCCGGTTTCCGCCTGGCTGATAGCGGCCGGCTGCCGCCGTCCCGTGGTCGACAGCCACCGCACCGGGATCGCCTATCTGTGCCGCTGGTACCGCCTGCGTGCCGATGGCCCGCGTGACCCCGGGCGGGTGAAGACCGGCTCGGCCGCACCGTTCGCACTCGCCGGCGTCTTCCCTTCCGACAACGACACCTTCGCGGTGAGCCTGGTGCTCTCCACGGGTGATCCGACCCGCGGCGCGCTCACCGACCCTGCCGTGTTCGAGGCCGTCGCCCGCCGCTTCCCCGCCACCGCCGCCTGGCTCGACCTGGCCCCCGAACCGCGGACCGCCGTCCTGGCGATGGCCGGCCTGGACAACCGCTGGACTTCCCTCATCGACGATGACGGACCTGTCGTCATGGGCCTGGTCAACGCCGGGGACAGCCTCGTCCACACCAACCCCACCCTGGGCCATGGCGTGGCCCTCGGCCTGCGTGCCGCCCAGCACCTCGCTGCCCATGTCGATGGGATCGCCGCGGACCCCATCGGCTACCACACCTGGACGGCAGAGGTCCTCCGCCCGTGGTTCGACGCGCAGGTGACGGCCGACCACGGCAACGAGCAACGCCTCACCGAGAGCTCACCACCCTCGGACCGGCGGGCCGCCGCCCTGGCCGCCTGCGCCTTTGACGATCCCGTCGTCATGCGAGCCCGTGCCCAGGTACGCCATCTCCTGCGACCGGCCGACGACGCCTACGGCACCGACGAAGTGGACCGAGCCGTCACCGACTGGCTGGCCGCCCACCCGGACTTCTCGCCCACGCACGACGGCCCGACCCGCGATCAGTGGGACGCGCTCATCCCGAGCTGAGCGCTTGCCCGGCGGCTCACCTTCGGTGCTCAGGACGGTCTCGTCCCTGCGCCCGCCTTCGGTCCCGCGCCCAGCCTCGGCGCCGGCCCCGCGGGTCGGAACGGCCGGAGCCAGTCCGGCGGATCTCTCCGGGTGCAGCAACTGGCGTCCGTCGGAGCGCGTCCCCATGTGTGACGACGTCAGAAGTCGTTGTCCGCAATGGCCATACGGAGTCGCACCGGGTGGCCGAGAGGGTCAGGAGCCGATCCATGTCGGATGAGATCACCGTGCACCCCGTCACCTGGCCGCCCGCCCCGATCAGGACCGAACGGCTCGTGCTCCGCGAGTCCGAGGCCCGGGACCGTGCGGCGTTCATCGAACTGTTCGCCTCACCAGAGGTGGGCACCTACGTCGGTGGCTCCCGGCCGCGTGACGAGCTCGAGCGCGCGATGCCCGAGGTGCCCGGGCGGCGCTTCGGCTTCTTCGTGGTCGAGCTCGACGGAGCGACGATCGGCATGATCACGCTCGATCGGCGTGACGCGGAGCGCCCGGGTCACGTCCGTCCGGCAGGCGGGGAGGCCGAGCTCGGCTACATGTTCCTGCCGGAGGCGTGGGGACGCGGGTGCGCCACCGAGGCGTGCGCGGCGGCGCTCGACTGGTTCGCCGACGCGCTTCCCGGCGAGCCGGTGGTGCTCTGCACCCAGACCGCCAACGACCGCTCGATGCGCCTTGCGGTGAAGCTGGGGTTCACCGAGGTGGAGCGGTTCGAGGAGTACGGCGCCGAGCAGTGGTTCGGCGTGTGGTCCCCGGTCACGCCGTTCGGTTGAGCTCTGCCCGACAGCGCGGATCCACGAGGCCCCCCTCGGACAACGATCGGCGCCGCCGCCCGGCTAGTGCGCCGCGCTGACCACGGGTCCGTGCGCCGGCGGGGTGGTGAGCGCCGGGGTGCCCAGCAGCACGGCCGTCACCAGACCGGCCACCAGGACCACACCGATCGCCAGCCGCCCGGCCAGCGCCCGGAACGAGGGCCGGGGGCGCGGCGGCAGGACGGTCCCGCGCCGTTCGCCGGCCTCGCACTCGGCGAGGAACGCGAAGGACAGGGTCTCCGGTTCCAGGGACATCCGCTCGTTCGCCCGCAGCAGCGGGCTGATCACCCGGTGGTCTGCTGATCTACTCTGCGGTCCATGGTGCCCGATCAGTCCGAATTGGGCCGAATGGCGGATGGTGCGGGAAGGCCCGCCGGATGCGAGAGGATGAACCGTGCCAGCAAGTTTCGGCCGCGCCGACCCCACCGGCACGGCCGCCAGGAGAACTCAGGGAGCGTCATGGGGCAGCCCGACCGGCCGGTCGACCACTACCGCATCGGCGAGGCGGCGGCCATCCTCGGTGTCAGCGCGGACACCATGCGCCGTTGGGTGGACGCCGGCCGGGTCGCCGCCACGCGCGACGACCACGGCCACCGGATCATCCCCGGCGACCGGCTGGCGGCCTTCGCCCGGGAGCTCGCCAGGCCGGGGGCCGCGGAGGCGGAGGGCCGGCCGTCCTCGGCCCGCAACCGGTTCCCCGGGATCGTCACCCACGTGGTGCTGGGCGATGTGGCCGCTCAGGTGGAGGTCCAGGCCGGACCGTTCCGGGTGGTCTCGTTGATCAGCCGGGAGTCGGCCGAGGAGCTGGGCCTGGTGCCCGGGGCCGCCGCCACCGCGGTGATCAAGTCCACCAATGTGATGATCGAACGCGGCTGACCGTGATCGAATAGCGTGATCGAATAGCCGTCGCACCCGAGCGCAGCGGCCCGATCGAGCGGGTCGTGCGGGAGACCGGAGGAAGCGCAGTGCCAGCAGCCGCCCTGCCCACCACCCAGCGCGCGGCGGACCGCGCGGCGCGGCCACTGGCGGTCGCCCACCGTGGTGACCCCTACCGGCACCGCGAGAACACCCTGCCGGCGATCGCCGCCGCGCTCGCCGCGGGGGCGGACGCCGTCGAGATCGACGTCCAGCTCACCCGGGACGGCGTCCCGGTCCTGCTGCACGACCCCACGCTCAAGCGGCTGTGGGAGCTGGACCGCCCGGTCCGGGCACTGGCCTCGGCCCAGCTGGCCGCCCGGACCTTCACCGGCGGACTGCGGATCCCGACCCTGGAGGAGGCGCTCACCCTGCTTGCCGGCGCCCCGTCCGGTCGGCTGCTGATCGACCTGGACGAGCCGGGCCCGGCCGCGGCCACCTGGCGGACCGTCACCGCGCTCGGCGCCGAGGACCGGGTGGCGTTCTGCGGCCCGGCCACCGCCATGCTCGCCGTCCGCGAGCTGGCCCCCGACGCGACCGTGGCGCTCACCTGGAAGCGCCCCGAGCTGCCCGGTCGCCCGCTCCTCGACGACCTGCGCCCGCGCTACCTCAACCCGCCGTTCGGCCTGGTCGACCGTGCGCTGGTGGACCGGGCCCGCGACGAGGGCCTGGAGGTCAGCGTCTGGACGGTCGACCTGCGCCGGACCATGCGCCGGATGCTGGCGGCCGGCGTCTCCTCGCTCACCTCCAACCGGATCGACGTGCTGCGCGCGGTGATCGACGGCCGCCGCCGGCCCGGCGCACCGGCGGCCCGGGGATGACCGGCGGACCCGCCCGACCAAGGGGTGCGGGCCCGGACGCGCCGTAGGGCCGCGGGTCGGACATTTCGTCAGATTGTTTGCTGAGATGGACCGATCAAGAGAACGGTCCGGCGGAGGCGGAGGCGGAATGTCGACGGACCCCACGCCCGGAGGGGCGGCGGATCAGCAGCCCGAGAGCCACCACGAGCCCCACCAGTCCCTGCCGCCCGCGGTGCGGACCGCCGCGGCGTGGTCTGTCGCGGTGATCCTCTTCATCACCGTCGGTGGCCTGGTGGTCTACGCCTTCGTCGCCCTGCGGGCCGCGACCATCCCGATGCTGCTCTCCCTGCTGGGCACCGCGCTGCTCTACCCGGTCGTGCCCTGGCTGGTCGGGCGCGGGCTGGGGCGGGGCCTGGCGGCCGGATTGACCTGCGTGGTGCTGGTGGCGGTGGTCCTCACGGTGCTGGCGGTGCTCACCAACTCGCTGGTGCACAGCGCCCCGCAGATCGTCCACGCGCTCCAGCGGGCCGGTGACCAGATCGCCGAGAGGCTCGGCCCGCTCGGCCAGAAGATCAGGTTCGCGCTCACCCAGTCGGCCGGCTCGGGCAGCTCACTGGCCTCCTCGCTGGCCGACGGCGTGCTGTCGGGGCTCGGGCTGGTCACCCAGGTGATCACCGGGAGCGTACTGGCGCTGGCGCTGGTCTTCTTCTTCCTGCGCGACGGTCACCGCAGCGGGGAACTGGTGCGGTCGGTGCTGTCGGAGCGCCAGGCGGAGACGGTGATCGCCTGCGGCCGGCAGGCCTTCGCCGCGATGGCCGGGTTCATGCGCGGCACCACCCTGATCGCGCTGATCGACGCCACCTTCATCACCATCGGCCTGGCGGTTCTCGGCGTGCCGGGCGCGGCGGGCCTGGGTGCGCTGGTCTTCCTCGGCGCCTTCATCCCGTTCATCGGGGCGTTCCTCTCCGGCACGGTCGCGGTGTTGGTGGCGCTGGCGGACGGCGGGCTGACCAAGGCGCTCTGGGTGCTGGGCGTGGTACTGGCGGTCCAGATGGTGGAGGGCAACGTGCTGCAGCCGGTGATCCAGAGCCGGACGGTCGAACTGCACCCCGCGACGATCATGATCGCGGTGGTGGCCGGCTCCGGGGTGGCCGGCATCCTCGGCGCGCTGCTCTCGGTGCCGCTCTGCGCGGCCGGCCTCGGCATGGTGGACGTGCTGCGCGGCCGGCCCGGCCAGCGCGGGCGGGCGGGCCGCCCGTCCTGAGCCGTCCGGCGCGCGGGTCGGCCGGTGGCACCCGTGACCGGCCGCAGTGCCGCCCGTGGGCCACCCAGTACAGTCGGCGCTGTGGACGCTGTGGAATTCCGAACCGACATCCTGGGCGAGCCGTACCAGGCCGCCGAGCTGCCGCTGACCGTCGACGAGGAGGGCGCCGTCAGCGCCACCCTGGTCCGGCGACTGGTCCCCGGCTCCGAGCGGGCGGTGCTCTACGTCCACGGTTACACCGACTACTTCTTCCAGACCCACCTGGCCGATCGATTCGTCGACCTCGGCTACTCGTTCTACGCGCTCGACCTGCGCAAGTACGGTCGGTCGCTGCGGCCGCACCACTCGCCCAACTTCGTCCGCGACCTGCGCGCCTACGACGAGGAGCTGGACGCCGCCGTCCGGATCATCCGCGAGCAGGACGGGCACACCCGGTTGCTGGTCAACGGGCACTCCACCGGCGGTCTGGTGACCGCGCTGTGGGCCGACCGGCTGGCCGGGCGCGGCGTGATCGACGGGCTCTTCCTGAACAGCCCGTTCCTCTCCATGCCCGCGGCACGGGCGGCGCGCACCCTGGGCTCGCCCGCGGTCGGCGTGCTGGGCCGCTTCGCAGCGACCCGGAAGCTGCCCTCCGCGCTCAACCCGCACTACGTGCACAGCCTGCACCGTGACCACCGGGGCGAGTGGGACTTCGACCTCGCTCTCAAGCCCGCCGAGGGCTTCCCGCTCTATGCCGGCTGGCTCGCCGCCATCGACCGTGGCCACCGCCAGGTGCGGCGCGGTCTGCACATCGATTGCCCGGTGCTGCTGATGGCCTCGACCGCCAGCATCAGCACGACCAAGTGGGACCCGGCGCTGCACCGGCGGGACGCCGTGCTGCGCGCCGACGACATCGCCGCGCTCGCCCCGCGACTGGGCCGGCACGTCACCACCGTGCGGATCGAGGGCGGGATGCACGACCTGGTGCTCTCCGCCCCGGCCGTCCGCGAGCGGGTCTTCACCGAGTTGGACCGCTGGCTCAAGGCGTACCTGTGACCGAGGAGCCGCACCCGGTGCTCCGGGAGACCGCGTTCGGCACCGCCAAGCTGATGCCCGACCTGGACTGCCCGGGCGGCTGGCTGCTGACCCTGGACGGCACTCCGCAGTCCTACGTGGACCTGCGCGACCCGACCCGTCTGGAGTTCGAGTACACCCAGCGGCTCGGCCACCTGGCGGACGCCCTGGCGCCCGAGGGCGCGCCGCTGGACGCGCTGCACCTCGGCGGCGGGGCGCTCACCCTGTCGCGCTACCTCGCCGCCACCCGGCCCGGCTCGCGGCAGCGGGTCGTCGAGGCGGACGGCCCGTTGGTCGAGCTGGTCGCCGAGGTGCTGCCGTGGGCGGGCCAGGGCATCACGGTGACGGTCGGCGACGCCCGGGCGGCGCTCGGCGGCCTGCCACCCGGCTCGGTGGACCTGCTGGTGGCCGACGTCTTCCAGGGCTCGCGCACCCCCGCGCACCTGACCTCGGTGGAGTTCGTCGGGCTGGCCGCGGCGCTGCTGCGCCCGGACGGCTGCTACGCGGCGAACCTCGCGGACGGCGCGCCGCTGGAGTTCGCCCGGGCCCAGGCGGCCACCGTCCGGGCGGTGTTCCCGGAGACCGCCCTGGTGGCCGAGCCCTCGGTGCTGCGCGGACGGCGGTACGGCAACCTGCTGCTGATCGGCTCGCGCCGGCCGCTGCCGGTGGCGGCCCTGGCCCGTCGGCTGGCCGGGGACCCGTTCCCGGCCCGGTTGGTCGCGGGGGAGGAACTGGCCGAGCTGGCGGCCGGCGCCCAGCCGGTGACCGATGCGGTGGCCCGGCCCTCCCCGCCGCCCCCGGCCGGGGCCTTCAGCATCGGCTGAACACCGCCCGAGTGCCAGAACGCCGGAAGGCGGGTCGCGGGGAGAGGAGCGAGCGAGTGACGGCGTGGGTGCCGAGGAGTCCGGTCCGCTCGGGGCCGAGCCGGCGGGGGAACGGTCGGAGCGCGGGCGCCTCCGGGAGCCGGAACACCGCCGGGGTGCTGCGGATCCTCTCGCGCGGGTCCACCGGCGTCGCGGTCTCCGGAACCTAAAGCAGGGGTAAAACGTCCTCCCTGGAGGCGGCGGGTTAGGCTCGGATGTTCCGGCGCGCGGAACCGCGTTTCCCGACCGTCCGCTTCCCGACCGCCCCGCTCCCTGATCGACACCTGCCTGGAGGTACCGGCCTTGCACATCGACGTGTGGATCCAGAGCGTTCCTCCGGGGGCGGTGTACCTGCTGGTCGGTCTGATCATCGGGGTGGAGAGCCTGGGGATCCCGCTGCCGGGCGAGATAGCCCTCGTCACGGCCGGACTGATGGCCTCCAAGGGCACCATCAACCCGTTCCTGGTGGCGGTCTGCGCCGTGGCCGGCGCGATCATCGGCGACTCGATCGGTTACGCGATCGGACACAAGGGCGGCAGGCCGCTCTTCGAGAAGCTGGGCCGGAAGTTCCCGCGCCACTTCGGGCCCGACCACCTGGCCACCGCCGAGCGCTCGTTCCAGCGCTGGGGCATGTGGGCGGTCTTCTTCGGCCGTTTCGTCGCGCTGCTGCGGATCTTCGCCGGGCCGCTGGCCGGGGCGCTGCGGATGCCGTACTGGAAGTTCCTGATCGCCAACGTGCTGGGCGGGGTGATCTGGGCGGGCGGTACCACCGTCGCCGTCTACTACGTGGGCAAGGTGGTGGAGAAGTACCTGCAGAGCTTCTCGTACGTGGCGCTGGTGCTCGCGGTGCTGGCGGGGCTGGGCTCGGCGGTGGTGGTCAAGCGGCGGGCCGCCCGGACCCAGACGGCGGACCGGGGGCAGGAGCCCGCCCGGGTGCCGGCCGGCGAGTGACGGCGGGCCGCTGACCGGCCGTCATGTGCCTGCCGGGACACCCCGTAGGATGCGGCACAGCGTACGGACCGAACGGCGGAGGCACTGATGGATCAGCAGCAGCGATGGACCGCGGTGGACGAGTACCTCAACGACGCCCTGGTCGGGGAGGACGCCGTGCTCCGGGCGGCGCACGAGGCGAGCGCGGCGGCCGGCCTGCCGGAGATCGCGGTCGCGCCGAACCAGGGCAAGTTGCTCCACCTGATCGCCCTGACCATGGGCGCGCGCCGGATCCTGGAGGTCGGCACGCTCGGCGGCTACAGCGCGATCTGGCTGGGCCGGGCGCTGCCGGAGGACGGCCGGCTGATCTCGCTGGAGCTCGACCCGGCGCACGCCGCGGTGGCCCGTGCCAACCTGCACGAGGCGGGGCTGGAGAAGGTCGCCGAGGTGCGCACCGGCCGCGCGGCGGACAGCCTGGCGGAGCTGATCGACGATGCCGAGAAGCCGTTCGACCTGATCTTCATCGACGCCGACAAGGCGGGCTACCCCGAGTACTTCACCCTCGCGCTGGAGCTCACCCGTCCCGGCTCGGTGATCATCGCGGACAACGTGGTGCGCGGGGGCAGGGTGGTCGACGAGGACGACACCGACCCGAACGTGGTGGGCGTCCGCCGGATGCACGAGCTGATCGCCGCCGAGCCGCGGGTCACGGCGACCGCGGTCCAGACCGTTGGCGTCAAGGGGCACGACGGTTTCACGCTGATCCGGGTGCTGGGCTGACCACGGACGGGAGCTGAGGAGCGGATGCGGATCGGGCTGCTCGGGACCGGCCCCTGGGCCGGCCGGGTGCACGCGCCAGTGCTGGCGGCGCACCCCGGCGTGGAGTTCGCCGGGGTGTGGGGCCGCCGCCCCGAGGCGGCCGGCGCGCTGGCCGCGGCGCACGGGGTGACCGCGTACCAGGACGTCGACGCCCTGCTCGACGCGGTGGACGCGGTCACGGTGGCGCTGCCGCCCAGCGTCCAGCCCGAGCTCGCGGTGCGGGCCGCCCGAGCCGGCCGCCACCTGCTGCTCGACAAGCCGCTGGCGACCGACGTCGAGCAGGCCGCTGCCGTGGTGGCGGCTGCCGACCGGGCCGGGGTGCGCAGCCAGGTCTTCTTCACACTCCGCTTCGACCGGGAGCAGGCGGCCTGGACGGCGGCGCAGGCCGCGGCGGGTGACTGGCTCACCGGCCGGGTGGAGTGGCTGGCCGCCGTCTTCACCACGGACAGCCCGTACGCGGCCTCGCCCTGGCGCCGGGAGAAGGGGCCGCTGTGGGACATCGGCCCGCACGCGCTCTCCGTGCTGCTGCCCACGCTGGGCGAGGTCGAACAGGTCACTGCGGTGGCCGGCGCCGCCGACACCGTGCACCTGGTGCTGCGGCACGTCCGCGGTGCTTCGAGCACCGCGGACCTCGGCCTGTCGGCGCCGCCGCCGGCCGCCGGTCGGTCGGTCGAACTGCGCGGCCCGGCCGGGGTGGCCGTCCTCCCGGACTCCACCGCCGGGCCGGGCGCGGCGTTCCACCGCGCGATGGACGCCCTGCTCTCCGGCGAGCCGCACGACTGCGACGCGGCCTTCGGGCTGCGGGTGGTGCGGATCCTGGCCGCCGCCGAGGAGGCACTCGCCACCGGGCGGACGGTCCGGCTCCTGCCCTAGAACGACCGGAGCGGTCACCGGGGCGCGGTGAGTGCGGCCGTCAGCGCGGCCAGCCGGGACCGGGCGGCCGGGTCGTAGGCCTGCTCCTGCGCCCGGGCCTCGGTGAACCGGTCGAAGTAGCGCCCGGAGACGCTCGCCAGCGCCGGGTCCGTGACCAGCCGGGCCGTCGGTCGGACACCCTCCTCGATGTCGACCGCCGGCACCAGGCCGGCCTCCCGCACCGCGCGGGTGTCCATCAGGTGAGCGGGGTGCACCGCGTTGACGGTGACCGCCGGGTCGTCCGGCGTCCGGTCCAGCTCGGCGGCCAGGTCGAAGGTGGACATGATCATCGCGAGCTTGCTGCGGCAGTAGGCCTCCAGGCCGTCGTAGCCGCGCTCGAACATCACGTCGTCGAGATCGATCGGGGCCTGGCCCATCGACGCCACGTTGACCACCCGGGCCGGGGTCGCGGGCCCGGTCGGGGTGGCGAGCAGCGGCAACAGCGCCCGGGTCAGCGCGTGGGGCGCGAGGTGGTTCACCGCGAGCCGCAACTCATGGCCCTGAGCGCTCAGTTCACGCTCCTCGGGATGCCGGCCCGCGCCGATCGCGGCGTTGTTGACCAGGACGTCGAGGCGCGGTTCCCGGGCGAGGACCTGCCGCGCCAGGGCGTGCACCTGGTCGAGGTCCGCGAGGTCGGCCAGGTACGTCCGGACGGACGCGGTGGCCCGCGCCGCGCGGACGGCCGCCGCGGTCTCGGCCAGTCGGTCGGCGTCCCGGCCGTGCAGCAGCAGACTCGCGCCGCTTCGGGCCAGCTCCAGGGCGAGCTGCCGGCCGAGGCCCTGGGTCGCGCCGGTGATCAGAATGGTCCGTGTTGTCTTCATGCCTTGATGTATATCAAGGCCTTGATACATGTTCAACGCTTGATGTGCTCGATACACTCCCCGACATGGAGATGCCCGCGGAGGACAGGCTCGGCCTGGACATCAAGAGAGCCGAGCAGGCCGTGATCGGGGCGAAGACGGCCGCGCTGCGCGGTTCGGGGCTGAGCGTCCCGCAGTACGCCGCGCTCGCCGTGCTGGCCGAACAGCCGGGAATCTCCGGCGCCGCCCTGGCCCGCGCCTGCCTGGTCACCCCGCAGGCGATGGCCGCCCTGTTGAAGAACCTTCAGGAGATCGGCCTGATCGAGCGCACGCCCCACCCGTGGCACCAGAAGATGCTGGAGACCCGGCTCACCCCGGCCGGCCGCGAGGCCGTCCGGATCGCCGACGCGGCCGCGGTCCGTCTGGAGCGCCGGCTGGCGGCGGCCTTCACGCCCGCCGAACGCGACTCCTTGCGCGCCCTGCTGGCGCGGTGCGTCGAGGCCGTCCAGGAGGGCTGGGCGGGGCCGGTCGGACCGTGACCCGGACCGGCCGCACCTCGGTCGGCCGGTGGCCGCCGCTCGACATCCGGAGGGCCCTTGGCCAGCCGGGAACGCGCCGGGCTCCCCGCGGTCCTGGTCGTACGTCATCCGACGGGCGCGCCGCTCGCACATCTCCTCGGTGCCGGCCCGCCCCCGGCCGGCAGGTGGCTCGACGGCATGTCCTTCGGGGCGGTGGCCCCTCGGGCGGGTGGTGGCCGCCGGGTGGTGACCGAAGTCGCTCGGCCCGCGGCCGCGTCCTGGACGACGCCGCCCCGCCGGGTCCGGCACTCCTCGGCGAAGTCCACTGGAACGTGACGCACCACCAGGCGACTTGTCGTGACCTCGCTCACAGTGCGTGCTCACGGACCGTCAAGAACCCATGGTCAGCGGCATCTTCCGTCCCGCGTGGCCGAATTCGTCAGTAAGCCGTCATTGCGGCCGCTCCCGTGTCGAATACAGGCTGTCACCGTGCAGCAGCGACGCGTTGTGGTGGTGGTCTATCCCGGGGCACAGGCCCTGGACATCTCGGGGCCGGTCGAAGTGTTCGACACGGTCAACCGGCGGCTCACCGACCCGGCGGGCGGGTACCGGATCCAGTTCGTCTCGGCGGCCGCACCCCTGGTGCGGACCTGCGCGGGCATGGAGATCGGGGCCGAGCCGCTGGCCGCGGCGGACGGTCCGATCGACACCCTGATCGTGCCCGGCGGCTGGAGCCTGCCCGAGGCGCTGGCGGATCCGGCGCTGGTCGGCTGGATCCGCGCCGCGGCCGGCCGGTCCCGGCGGGTGGCGTCCGTCTGCGGTGGGGCGTTCCTGCTGGCCGAGGCCGGGCTGCTGGACGGCCGCCGGGCCACCACGCACTGGGCGTACTGCGCCGAGATGGCCGAGCGCTACCCGGCGGTGGCGGTCGACCCCGAGCCGATCTTCGTCTGGGACGGCCGGTTCGTGACCTCGGCCGGCGTGTCCACCGGGATCGACATGGCGCTCGCCCTGGTGGAGGCGGACCACGGCGCCGCCCTCGCGCTGGAGACCGCCCGGTTCCTGGTGCTGTTCTTCAAGCGGAACGGCGGACAGTCGCAGTTCAGCACCGTGCTGGAGGCTCAGCTGGCCGACCGCGCGCCGATCCGGGCGGCCCAGGAGTGGATCCTGGAGCACCTCGAACAGCCGCTGCCGGTACCGGAGATCGCCGAGCGCGCCAACATGAGCGTGCGCCACTTCGCCCGGGTGTTCCGGCGCGAGGTGGGCATGCCCCCGGGCCAGTACGTCGAGCAGATGCGGATCGCCCGGGCCCGCAAGCTGCTGGAGACCACCGATCTGCCGGTCGGCCAGATCGCCCGACACAGCGGGTTCCCCACTCAGGAGACCTTCTTCCGCTCCTTCGGGCGGGCGCTGGAGCTGACCCCGGGCGAGTACCGCCACCGTTTCCAGACCATCGCGCCGGCCGGGCTGCTGCTGCGCCCCGAACCGGCGGAGAGGAGTTCGACATGACCGCCGAACCGGCGAGCACGACCCCGGTCCGGGTGCGGCTGGTCGACCAGCTGGCCGCGGAGCTGGCCCGACACGGCGTCCGGCACGTCTTCGGCGTCGGTGGCGCCAACATCGAGGACCTGTTCGACGCGCTGCACGTGCCCGGCGGCCCGATCCGCGTGGTGGTGGCGAAGCACGAGTTCTCCGCCGCCACGATGGCCGACGGCCAGGCCCGGGTGACTGGCCGGCTCGGCGTGGTCGCGGCCACCTCGGGCGGCGGCGCGGTGAACCTGCTGCCGGGGCTGGCCGAGTCGTACGCCTCCCGGGTGCCGGTGCTGGCCCTGGTCGGGCAGCCGCCCACCGCGGGGGAGGGGCGTGGCGTGTTCCAGGACTCCAGTGGCCGGGCGGGCTCGCTCGACGCGCGCCGGCTCTTCGCGCCGGTGAGCCGGTTCTGCGCCCGGGTGGACCAGCCGGACGCGCTCGCCGAGTTGCTGCCGCGGGCGATCGCGGCGGCCCGCGGCCGCGTCCCGGGGCCCGCGGTGCTGCTGCTGCCCAAGGACGTGCAGCAGGCCCTGGTCGAGCCGCGGGCCCTGGCACCGGCGACGGTACCGGCCGAGCCGGCGGATCCCGTCACCCGTGACCGGGCGGCTCGGCTGCTCCGCGCCGCCCGCCGGGTGCTGGTCATCGCGGGGGAGGGGGTGGCCGCCGCCGACGCCCGGGCCGAGCTGGCCGCGCTGGCCGGCCGGCTCGGTGCCTGGGTGGCGGTCTCCCCGGACGCCAAGGACGTGTTCGACAACGCCGACGCCCGGTTCGCCGGGGTGGCCGGGGTGATGGGCCACCAGAACGTGGCGGACTGCCTGCGACGGGCCGACGCCTGCCTGCTGGTCGGTACCCGGCTGCCGGACCTGGCGCGGGCCGGCCTGGACCGGGCGCTGGCCGGTACACCGGTGGTCTGCGTCGATCCCGAGCCGCCGTTCGTGCCCGGGATCGCGCTGCGCGACGGGATCCGGACCACCCTGCGGGGGCTGGCCGACCTGCTGGCACCCGGCGCGCGGCCGGCCCCCGCGCACGCCGGTCCGGTACCGCTCTGCGCACCCCCTCAGCCGGCCCTGCGCGCCGCCCAGCCCGCCACCACCCACGCCGGCTCGTACGCCGGGGCGCTGGCCGCCGTCGAAGGCGCGCTCCCCGCCGACGCGCACGTCTTCGTCGACGCCGGCAACGCCGGGGCCGCCGCGATCCACCTGTTGCCCGCCCCACGGCACGGCCGCTTCGTGGTGGCCGTCGGGATGGGCGGCATGGGTTACACCTTCGGGGCCGGCATCGGCGCCGCGCTCGCCACCGGCCGGCGCACGTACGTGATCGCCGGGGACGGCTCGTTCTTCATGCACGGCATGGAGGTGCACACCGCGGTCGAGCAGGCGGCGCCGGTCACCTTCGTGATCCTCAACAACAACGCCCACGCGATGTGCGCCAGCCGGGAGCGGCTCTATCTCGGCGGCGTGCACCCCGGCAGCCTGTTCCGCCCGGCGGACCTGGCGGCCGGCGTGGCCGCTCTCTTCCCGGGCCTGGCCGCCACCCGGGCCGCCACCCCGGCGCAGCTGCGCCGGGCACTGCTGGACGGCAACGGGGGCGGCGGCCCGGCGTTCGTCACGTTCGACCTCGACCCGGCCGAGACCCCGCCGTTCCTGCCCTTCCTGGCGATACCCGACAACCCGTCCGTACCGAACACCCCGTCCATACCGATCACCGCCGGCGCCGAGCCGGCCGAGCACGAGGAGACCGCCGATGACCGCGGACCCGTCCACGTCGGCTGAGCTGGCCGACATCCCTGGCCTGACCCGGGTGGAGAGCACCGACCAGGAGCGGCTGCTGGCCCGCTGCGCCGAGCTGACCCGGGCGGACTACCCGCACGACCAGGTCTACGGCCGGTACTGCACGATCCAGGAGTACATCGACTGCCCGCCCGAGCAGGTGTACGAGTACCTGCGGCAGGGCCACCACCTGGAGGAGTGGACCTTCAGCCTGCGCGACTTCGCCCCCACCGACACCCCCGGCCTGTGGGCCGGCGACGACCGGCTGGCTGCCGACACCCGGATCTACTGCCGGGTCGAGTCGAACGCCGAGGCCGGTACGGTGGACTTCCACTGCGCCTGGGACCAGGGCGAGCAGCTCTGGATGATCTACCTGATGCGGGTGGTACCGGCCCGGCTGGTCCTGGACCGGCCCGGCTCGGTGGTCACCTGGACCAACTGCCGGCACCCCCACTACGACCGCAACCCGCACCCCGAGCTGGCGCCGGACCCGCGGCGACCGTGGGTCGGCGACTACTGGGACCTCTTCTACGCCGGCCACACCGTGGAGATGGCCAACCTCAAGGCGATCCTGGAACACCGCCACCGCAACGGCCTGCCGATCAGCAGCACCCCGCGCCCGGCGGTGGCGCGGTGACCACGGTCAGCCTGACCGACGTCTCCGGCTACCTGCCCGGCGAGCCGGTCCCCGCCGAGTTCTACACCGCGTACCCCGGCGCGGAGGACAAGCTCCGGGACAGCCCGATGTTCCGGGTCCCGCCGCTGCGCCACCACGTCGCCCCCGGCGAGACCAACGTCGACCTGATCGAGCGCGCGACGCAGCCGCTGATCGAGCGGCACGGCGCGGCGGAGATCCGCTCGGTGGACGTCCTGCTGGTGCACAGCCAGCTGCCGGACATCCCGTTCGTCGGCGCCGGCACCGAGGTGGCGCGCCGGCTGGGGCTCAAGCCGCGCTGGCTGATCGACGTGGCCAACGCGGGCTGCGCCTCCTTCGTGCACATGCTCCAGCTGGCCCGGCAGCTCCTCACCGGCACCGACGCCCGGACCGCGCTGATCTGCAACGCCCAGACCACGGCCGGACAGCTGTTCACCCAGTCCGAGGTGCGCGGGCTGGCCCAGGCCGCGATCCCCGGGGACGGCAGCGGGGTGGGCTATCTGACCACCTCCGCCGCCGCCCCCGTGCTGGACGTGGTGGCCCGGCACCTGGGCGACCACGCCGGGGAGATGACCGCGGTGCTGGACGACGGCCGCCGCTACTGGGAGCCCGGCGGGTCCCAGCTGCGGATCGGGTTCACCGAGTCCGGCGTCGCCGAGGTGCTGGCCCGCGGCAACCGGCTGGTGCCGGAGGTGGTCACCGAGCTGTGCGAAGGGCTCGGCGTCGGCACCGAGGAGATCGACCTGCTGGTGACCAACCAGCCCAACCGCACCTTCCTGACCAACTGGCGGGAGGCGCTGGGGCTGCCGCCGGAACGGCACGCCGACACCTTCGACCTCTGCGGCAACCTGTTCGGCGCGGGGATCCCGGTGACCCTGGACCAGGCGGTCCGTGCCGGGCGGGTCCGCAACGGCGACCTGGTGGTGCTGGGCGGCTTCGCCCACGCGGGCGACTACGCGGGCGCCGCCGCGATCCGCTGGAACGCGGGCGGCACCGCCGCGGCCTGAGCGGCCGGGGCGGTGCCGTGGCCGGCGGCCGGTCAGCGCCGGTGCGGGTGCGGCCGGACGCCGGCGGTCGTGGCCAGCAGGTGAGCGCGATCGCCTCGGCCGGCAGCACGCCCCAGGGGAGCGCGCCGCTGGTGGCCAGTAGGCAGGTCGCCGGGACGGTCAGCAGGTTCGGGAGCGTGGCGGCCACGGCGATCGGCCGGCGGATGGGTTGCCTCATGAGAACTCAGGTCAGGCTCCGGTGCCGCGGGCCCGGTCCAGGTAGTCGGCGAGTTCCCGCCACTCGTCGGCGGGGGCCGCGGGGTCGCCGGACATCGCCGCCGGGTCCGCCCGCCAGGCGGCCCGGACGCCGGCCGAGACGGCCGCGTCGCCGCCGGTGAACAGGACGGTCAGCTCGTCCATCCGGGCCGCCAGCCGGCGGACCCGGGGGTCGGTGGGCGGCGCCCCGTCGGTGCGCAGCCGCCCGGCCCGCCGGTACAGCTCGGGCCACTCGACCTCCAGCAGGTAGTACGCCGTCGGCCCGAGCGCGGCGCCGCGGGTCTCCAGCAGCCGGAGCTGCTCGGGGTCGAGGTGCACGCGCAGCGTCCCGCCGTCCTCCGCTCCGGTGCGGCCGAGCGCACGCAGCGCGTCGAGCAGGGTGCCGGTGGTCGGCTCCCGGCCGGCCGTCAGGTCGTCGTCGAGCCGCCGCAGGCGCCGGCGCAGCGGGTCGAGTCCGGCGAGTGCGCTCTCCACCCGGGCCAGGTGGTCGTGGACCAGCCGGGCCGGGTCGAGGCCGCCGTCCAGGCAGGTGGCGATGGATTCCAGGCTCAGGCCCAGGGCGCGCAGCGCGAGGATCTGGTAGAGCCGGACCAGGTCGGGCTCGGTGTACTCGCGGTGCCCGCCAGCGGTGCGCTGGGACGGGCTGAGCAGTCCGATGCCGTCCCAGTGGTGCAGGGTGCGTACGGTCAGGCCGCTGGCCTCGGCGAGCGGGCCGACTTTCCAGGTGGTCGTGGAGGTCATGCCGTTACTCTGCGACCTCACGCCGCGTGAGGTGCAAGCCCCGAGCGCTCAGGCCGTGCCCGGCGGGGTGCCCGGTCGGCGGTCGGCGGGCCGGCTCGGTGGGATCGGGGTGGACGGGAAGTCCCGCGGCCCGGTCCACAGGGACGGTACGGCGTCGCAGCGGCGGCAGAGCTCGTACGCGATGGCCTCGTAGTTCACCCGCCAGCCCTGGAAGTGCGGCCAGGCCAGCACGCTGGGCCGCTCGGTCTCGAAGCCGCTCGCGACGATCATCGAGACCGCCGCGTCGAACTCCGGGTAGCTGAGTCGCAGTGGGCTGTTCGGCTCCGGGTCGGGGTCGTAGTCGATCCGGACCACCCGGGCGATGTCGCGCAGCGCGGTGAACCCGGCGCGCAGCACCAGCCGGGCCTCCGGCGGCGCGGTCCGCGGGTTGACGGACAGTTGGATCGCCGCCGCGTCCATCACCGCGACCAGACCGACGATCCAGCTGCGGTAGGGCTGCGGCGATCGGAAGGAGAGCAGCGCCGGGTAGTTGGAGTGGCTCTCACCCAGTTCGGCGGCCAGTCGCTCCCAGTCCCGGTAGAGCTGCGGCAGCGCGGTCTCGGTGTCCACCAGCGACTGCCGGGCCAACAGTTCGGGACCCCACGCGGGTTCGCCGGCGCGCGACTGCAGCAGTGTCACCTCGACCTCGCGCCGGTTGTAACTCCCGTACAGGGTCGGCAGATAGGCGATCTGCAGGGCGATCACCAGCGGCCCGCTGGCGGCGGCGAGGAAGTCGACGGTCTCCAGTTGCAGCCGGGCGCCGCTGGCGAAGCCGAGGGTGAAGAGGCTGGAGCCGGCCTCCCGGACCGCGACGCCCCAGGAGAGCCGCGAGGTACCGTACAGCAGCAGGGTGAAGCCGGCCAGGAACGCGCAGAGCCAGCAGAACAGCATGCCGAGCAGCATCAGCGGCGCCAACCAGGCCTGCGCGCGGTCGTGTGCCCGGTAGCTGCCGAACGGCACCGCGAACAGCCGGAGCATGCCGCGCAGGGTCCGCCAGAGCCGGGTGACCAGCATCGAGTGGAGCCCGCGTGGCACCACCAGGGTGCGTAGGATGCTGCCGATGGTCAGGACGAGCAGCAGGACGCCGGCCAGCGCGGGGAACAGCCTCATGGCCGCCATTGTCGATCATCGGACCGCCGGGCCGCGCGCCCGTCCCCCTCGGGCGGTCAGGTGGCGGGTGCCGGGAACCCCTCACGCACCTCCCGCGGCCCGAACGGCCAGGTCCGCTCCCGGCGCGCCCAGACCAGGAACGCCGCGGTGCCGAGCGCGACCCAGGCGAGCGACCACTCGATCGGGTGGAATCCGGGCGAGTTCCGGTCCGCGTGGCCGTACACCACCAGCCAGCCGACCGCCGCCACGATGCTCGGCGCCGGGTAGAGCCACATCCGGTACGGGCGGGCGAGCCCGGGCCGGCGCCGGAGCAGCACGGTCACCAGCGCGACCAGCGCCAGTCCGACCAGATCCCCCCGGCCGGTCGTCATGTGCGGCCACAGGAAGCCGAGGTACTGGACGAAGCCGACCACGCTGGTGGACATGATCAGCGGGATGAAGAGCATCGCGGTCCAGACGAAGAGGAACGGCATCAGCCGCCCGCTGCGGTACTGGAACGCCTCCCGCAGGTAGGCGTAGCTGCCGCCGGCGCCGGGCAGCGAGGCGCCCAGCTCGGCCCAGACCAGGCCGTCGACGAGGGCGAGCACGGCGCCGGCGATCCAGCCGAGCACCGCCTGCGGGCCGCCGAACGCGGCCACCATCAGGGGGATGGTGACGAACGGTCCGATGCCGCACATCTGGCTCATGTTGATCGCGGTGGCCTGGAAGAGGCCGATTCATCGGGTGAAGCCGGGGGACGACACGGGGACCTCCGGGCGTGGGGGAGGGGTGCTCGGGGATTAGGTTAAATAACCTAACTTGATGCGCAAGAGTCCCGCGGCGGGGGAGAACGGCCCAGGGACGGCCACCGGGGCCGGCCTCGCCACGGTCGCATAGGGTGACCGGAAACGATCATGCGGAGAAGCACGAAGGCGCGGAGGCGACGATGAGCTCCCACCCGGTCCCCGGCCCGGCCAGGGAGGCGGCGGCACCGGTTCCCGCCGGGGAGGCGTGGAACCGCCGGCGCCTGCGCAGCAACAACGAGTGGCTGCTGCTGGAGCGGCTGCGCACGGCCGGATCCGCCTCGCGCGCCCAGCTCGCCCGGGACACCGGCCTCTCCAAGCCCACCGTCTCCAGCGCGCTGGCCAACCTGGAACAGGCCGGGCTGGCCCGGGAGGCCGGACTGCTGGCGCCCGAGCGCGGGCGGATCGCCGTGCTGTACGAGGCGGACCCGACGGCCGGCCACGTGCTGGGCATCGACATCGGGCGGGCCCGGCTGCGGATCGCCGTCGCGGACCTGGCCGGGGAGATCGTCGCCCGCCGGGACGTGCCCAACCGGGGCCGGACCGCCGACGCGGTGGCCGACGCGGTGGTCGCGGCGGCGCTGGCGGCGATCGACGAGGCGGGGCTCCGGCCGGCCGACGTGGTGCACGCGGCGATCGGCACGCCGGGGGTCTGGGACGAGTCCGAGCAGCGGGTCCGGTACGCGGCGAACCTGCCCGGGTGGGGGCGCCTGGGGTTGTTCGACCGGCTGCGGGCCGGGCTCGGCACGGCGATCAGCGTGCACAACGACGCCAACCTGGCGGCGCTCGGCGAGTACGCCCGCGGGGCTGGGGTGGGCAGCCGGCTCTTCGTCTACCTGTTGATCGGTACCGGGCTGGGCATGGGCGTGGTCGCCGGCGGCCGACTGCAGCAGGGCGCGCACGGCGCGGCGGGCGAGATCGGTTTCCTGCCGCTGCCCGGGGTGGCGCTCGCCGAGGCCGTCGCGGGTGGGGACGCGACCAGCGGGGACCGGCGGGGGATGTTGGAGTCCGCCGCCTCCGCCGAGTCGGTGGTCCGCGCGGCCGAGCGGCTGGGGCTGCGCGGGGCGGCCACCGCCAAGGAGGTCTTCGACGCGGCCCGGGTCGGCGACCCGGCGGCGCTCGGCGCGGTCGACCGGGAGGCCGAGCAGCTCGCCTACGCGGTGGCCGTGGTCTCCTCGGTGCTCGACCCCGACCTGGTGGTGCTGGGCGGCGGCGTCGGGCACAGCGCCGACCTGCTGCTCGGCCCGGTCGAGCGCGCCCTGCACGCCCTCACCCCGCTGCGCCCCCGGCTCGCGCCGAGCCTGCTGGGCGAGGAGGCGGTGCTGATCGGCGCGCTGGCCACCGCCCTGCGGACGGCCCGTCCGGAGGTCTTCGCCCGCCGCTCCGGCGCGGCCGAGGGGTAGGGCCTGTCCGACGATTCCCGCCGGACGTGCGACGCTCCCCCGGCCTTCGGCCGGGTGGTGCCCCCACCTGGATGCACCGGCGAAGCACCCAAGTACGACCCAGTACGGGGGCGCTCCGCCGGCACCGCGCCGAGGAGTTCAAGAAGTTCCTGCTCCGGCCGGACAAGGAGGTCCCCGAGGGCCTGGACGTGCACTTGGTCCTGGACAACCACGCCACCCAAATTCAGGACACTGGTACTTGGCGTGGTAGCGCTTGACATCGCTGCGTGAAAGCTCGCCCGATGACGCACGACGGCGGCCGTGGCCGGTGTCATGCCCGGGCCCGGGTCCGGGGTACCCGGGTCCTTCGCGAGCTGCCCGGTGTCTTCGGTGTCGCCGGGGTTTCAGGAGGCGGGTGTGGCGTTTTCAGACTGGGGATCCAACGTCGAGCTGCTCGACCGGATGTGGGGCGCCGCTGACACGTGGCGATCCGCGACCTCGTTCGAGCAGTTGGAGGAACAGATCCGGATGGGCTGTCCGGAGTTGGTCGGCGGAGACTCCGCGAGCTGCGTGGGGGACCACGGTTTCGCCGCCCTGGCCGACGCACTCGCCGAGGACGACCCGGACCAGGACGGTGTGGCCGCGCGGATCAGGTTCGCCGCGCTCGGTCGGCCGGCCGTGGACTACGGCCTGTCCGACGACTGGTCGGGCTACTTCGTGCGTGAGGCCGAAGGCGGCGGGCTGGTGTACTCGGACGAGCGCTTCGCCGAGCCGGGCGGGTGGCGACCGCTGGAGTCGGCGGAGTCAGCCAAGGGAGTGGGATCGGCGGAGGGGGTGGAGGAGGAAGACTCCGAGGATGTGGAGTTCCGGCTCTCCCTGGACGAGGCCTCCGGACTGCTCCACGACGCGGAGCAGTGGTACCTGGAGGACGGCGTCACCGTCGTGGAGCCGGACCCGGACAACCCGGGCTATGCGCGCGACCCGGCCGGGAACCTGTACCACCTCGGTAAGCCCGCCGATCCGGCGACGGCGCTCTTCGACGGCGAATCCGGCCGGTGGCGCCGCGCCGCGGATGCAGGGCAGTTCGAATACCACCACGACGCGGATCAGGTGTGGGAGCGCCGGGGCGAGCACGGTTTGTGGCTCCGCCTGCATGACGGGCTCGGGCAGTGGCTGCCGTACGACGAGCCCTCGCAGACCTGGCTGTACGGCGATCAGTGGTTGGCCGGCGACCTGGTCGGCGTGCCGGATCCGGCCGAGTGGGGCGGCGTGGAGCGGGAGGCCCGGCCCGAGGAGCCCACACTGCCCGAGGAGGAGGTGGCGCAGCTGGCCCGCGACCGGGAGACGGCGTTGCGGGCTGCCATCACGGACGTGCGGGTCGCAGGCATCGGGCCGGAGGTGGTCTCGGACGCCGAGATCGAGGCCCTCTTCGACCAGCGGGTACGCGCGGGCCTCGACGGCGAGGTGCAGTGATGCACGGGACACCGGTCACACAGCGGATTGAGGAGCGGTGCTGTACGGCAACACGGCAAGCAACTCGAGTACCAGCGACACCACCACGAACCTGGACGGAAACGACGGGACGCGGCAGCAGGAATCGCTGGCGTCGGCCCTGGCCCACATCCACCGGCAGGCGGATGCGCTGTCCACCAGCCTGGCCGGTGATCAGGAGAACGGCGGCAATCAGTCGGGGATCGGACCCTCCATCACGGCGTACACGCAGATAGCCGCGAGTTCGAGCCAGTCCACCACCAGCACCGGGCCGGTGGGGGTTTCCCCGAGCAGCGTGTCCGCGTCCGGGACGGGGCCGACTCACGTCACTGCCGTCTTCGAAGCAGTGGCGCCTGCCATGACCATTGGCGTCATCGTGAAGAACACCTTCCAAGGCCCCACCGTCGGCTGGGAGGTGAAGGAGTTCATCGACGTGGATGACGACACGGACTCGCGTATCTTCCAGTTGGATGAATCGCGGACCTCGGGATGGCTGTCAGCGGACCCTTCCCAGGGGGAACGCATTGACATGCATCTGCTCTCGACCTCGGCGATCAGGTTCGACCGGATGGAACGCGATGGAATCGAATACCGGTGCACATTCACGCAGATGTTCAAAAAGAGGCGCATTGGCGCTGCGGACTCTGAGCGTATCGGCAATTCTGGATTCACCATCAGTCACACCATCGTTCGGCGAGGCGATCACTGGGAATACCGCAGCCGCAAGCACGGCACCGATTTGGCGACTGTGACCGCGGGGAGTGGTGACGTGGACAGCGGCTGGAAGCGCGTTCCCGTCTAGTGTCCTGAATCAGGAATTTGCTTCAGATGTCCGGTGAGGCGTTCGAGGATCTCCTCTGTGGTCTTGGTCCATGCGTAGGGCTTGGGGTCGGTGTTCCATTCGGCGATCCAGTTCCGGATGTCGGCTTCGAGAGCCTGGACCGATCGGTGGACGCCTCGCCGTATCTGCTTGTTCGTCAGTTCGGCGAACCATCGCTCGACCAGGTTGAGCCAGGACGAGCCGGTCGGGGTGAAGTGCGGGTGGAGCCGGGGGTGAGCGACCAGCCAGGTCTTGATCGCCGGGGTCTTGTGGGTGGCGTGGTCAGACACTAGCGGTCAGCCGGCGGCTGCCCGGGCTCAGCCGATGGAGGCGAGCCGTGGGGCGATCCGTTCGGCGACCTGCTCGGTGAAGGCGACCGGATCACCGACCGGCGTGAACTGGAACTCGCTGATGCCGAGCCGGGCGAGCGCCTCGGCGTCGGCGAGGAAGCCGTCGACGTCGTCCAGGACGGTCCGGCCGGCCAGCATGGTCTTCTCGATGCCGTCGTAGTCCCGACCCACGTCGGCGCAGTGCGCGCGCAGCACGTCGAGCTTGTGCGCCGCCTCCTCGACGCTGCCGGCGAAGAGGTTGCAGGCGTCCGCGTACCGCGCGACCAGCAGCAGGGTCTTCTTCTCACCGCTGCCGCCGATCAAGATCGGCGGGTGCGGCCGGGTCAGCGGCGCGGGCACGCACAGGGTCTCGGCGAGCTGGTAGTGCCGCCCCTGGTAAGGGCCGTTGTCCTCGCTCCACATCTGCCGGCAGATCTGCAGCGCCTCCTCCAGGCGCTCGAACCGTTCGCCCATCGGGACCAGCGGCACGCCGAGCGCGAGCTGTTCCCGCTCGTACCAGGAGGCGCCGATGCCGAGCCGGGCCCGGCCGCCGGAGAGCACGTCCAGGGTGGCGACGATCTTCGCCAGCAGGCCGGGGTGGCGGTACATCACGCCGGTGACCAGCAGACCGAGTGCCATTCGCTCGGTCAGCGCGGCGACGTACCCGAGCGTGGTGTAGCCCTCCAGCATGGGTTCCTCGGCGGTGCTCCCGAACCGCTCCATCTGGAAGTAGTGGTCCATCAGGGTGAACGACGAGAACCCCGCCTGCTCGGCGGTCCGTGCGGTCCGGGCCAGTGTCGGTGCGATCAGCGCCGGATCGGCCGGGGTCGAGAAGTTCCAGTAGTGCAGGCCGAGCTTCATGTCCGTACCTCCAGCCGGAGCGGGCGGTTGGGGCCGCTCGCTCCAGGATAGGTGGGTTGGTCGGGGCCGCCCGCCGGCCGGCGGGTCAGGTCGGTTGCTGGGAGAGCTGGCTGAAGCGTTCCAGGCTCTGCTGGTAGGCGACCGGGGTGACGTGCATCGGGCCCGCGTACGGGTGGGTCATGTGCAGCACCAGGTAGACGCCGAAGCCGACCACCGCGCCGACCAGGCCGAGCGCGACGGCCTCCCGGTGGCGGAAGGTGAGGCCGGCGATCGGGGCGTAGAGCAGCACCAGCAGGCCGGTGCCGACCAGGGCGGGGTAGAGCGGCTCGGGCAGCGAGGCGCTGGCGTCGGCGAGCCGGACCTGGCGCTTGGTGTAGATGTCGTCGAGGTCGGACAGCATGGTGGTCCGCTGTGCCGAGTCCGGCAGCGCCTCGACGTGCGCGCGCACCGAGTCCAGGGCGGCCCAGGCGGTGGGGGAGGCGTCCCCGTGGGCCATCGCCTGGAAGTCGGGTCCGATCACGTCCGTCACGTAGCTTCGCAGCAGCGGGCGGGTGGTCGGATCGGCGTCCGTGTAGGCGGCGTTGAGGGCGCGGGCCTCGTCCCAGGTGTGGCCGCGGGCGGTGTTGAGGTTGGACCAGGAGCCCGCGATCAGGAAGGCCGCGACCAGGGTGAAGGAGGAGAGCGAGGCCGAGCCGAGGAAGCCCAACGCCCCGCCGGAGAAGGACCCTTCGCGGGACCGGGTGGTGCGCCCGAAGGCGGCCAGGATGCCGACGGCCACGGCGGCCCCGAGCAGTACGGCGATGACCAGACCGATGCTCAACGACGTCTCCCTGCAGAGTGGTTGATGAAGTGGGCGGCTGCCGCGAGGACAGCCGGGATGGTGATGGCGACCAGCGTGAAGACGCTCTGCGAGGCGTCCGGCGGGACGGTCAGGCTGTCGTCGGGCGGCCTGGTCGGGACGGCGGTGGTCGCGTGCAGCGTGCTGGGCGGCGGGGGCGGTGGCAGCGCCGGGGCGGAGTGCGGGCGCGGCGCGGCGGGGGTCGGCGCGGGCGGTGGTGGGGTCGGCGCGGGCGTGTGGTGTGGCACCGGCGGTGGTGGTGGCGGTGGTGGCGGCGGCGGCGGTGGTGGCGGTGGCGGTGGGGTGGGCACCGGGGGCGGTGGCGGTGGCGGGGGCGGCGGTGGTGGTGGCGGCGGGGGAGCAGGCGGTTGGGGCGGGGCGGGCGGCTCCGGAGGGATCGGCGGCGGTGGCGGATCCCAGGGCTGCCCTACGGCGGGACCTTGCATGTCGCGAAGGTAGCCAGCCGTCCCGCACCCGGTGGGCCTGATCTCGTGAAGTTGACCCTTCAAGGGGACCGCGGCCCGGCTCGCCGTACGTGTGGCGAACTCATGTTCCCGTCCGCGCGGCTCGCCGGGGCGTCAGGCCGCCAGGTAGCGGCGGAGCAGCAGCTTGCACTCGGCGATCAGCGCCGGATCGCCGTCCCGGTCGTGCTGGAAGGCGAGTTTGAGTATCGCGTCCGCGCACTCCAGGGCCACCCGCAGGGCGAGCGGCGAGGGCCCTCGGCCGTGCGCCGAGAGGTGATCGGAGGTGAGCCGGTGCAGATGCTCGGCCACCGTGCTGTTGTTGTCGAGGCTGAGATCGAGGAAGTGCTCGACGTCGGTCAGCGCCGGGGGTGTTGGGCCGGTGAGCCCGAAGTCCAGCGCGCCGAAGCCCGGCACCGCGCGCTTCATCGCGACGAACTCCTCCACCGCCAGGTCGACGAACCCGCCGATGTCGCGCGGCGCCTCCGCGTCCAGCCGGCGGGTCAGCCGGTCCAGGTACCGGTTCAGGTTGCGCCGGGCCAGGGCCGCCAGCAGGCTCTGCTTGCCGGTGAAGAACTGGTACAGCGTGCCGATCGGCACCTGGGCCCGGGCGGCGGTCTCCTTGGTGGTGAGTGCGGCGGCGCCCACCTCGTCGAGCAACTCGGCGCAGGCGTCCAGTACCCGCTCCAGGCGAAGCTGGCTGCGTTGTTGCACGGGCCGGCGACGCAGTTCGGTGTCCGCGCTGCCGCCCGCCGCCACTCGCCTGCCGCCGTCAGTTCCCAATCCGCCCACCTCGCCCGCTCGTTCGTGGTCCACCACTGTGCCGCATCCGGTGTTCGTCGCGCGAATCCTGTCATGAGCTAGGCTCATGTTCGAGCCGGCCAGATGCCGCCGCGACGGTGGACCCGACCTGATCGCCGATCCCGGCGGTTCGGCCGCGGTCGCGGGCCTGGGCGCCCGGGCAGCGGCAGTTCACGGCCAGCCGAACTGCCGCTCTCCTGCCTCGTGCACTGCCCTTGCCGGGTGGTCGGGCGCGGTTGGCTTGTGGGCATGGCCGAGTTGAAGAGTTCGCCGCTGAGTCCGGAACCGCTGTCGGAACCCGCACCGCGCTCGGGGCCCGTCCCCGGGGCGCCCGCCTGTCTGGAGCTGATCGCCGCCGTCGCCCGGCGCACCCCGTCGCGGCCGGCGATCCGGCTGGCGGGCCGAGCCATCGACTACGGCGAGTTGGAGCGTCGCAGTGAGGCGCTGGCCGGGCGGCTGGCGGAGCTGGTGCCCGGCCCCGGTGGGGTGATCGGGGTGCGGGCGGCGGACCGGGTGGAGTACGTCGTCGCGCTGCTGGCCGCGTTGAAGGCCGGCGTCGCCTTCCTGCCGCTCGACCCCGAGGCGCCGCGGGCACGGGTGGCGGCGATCTGGTCGACGACTGGTTCCTGCTGCCGGCGCCCGCACCGGCGGCCCGCACCAGGCTGTTCTGCCTGCCGCACGCGGGCGGCGACGCCACGGCCTTCGCCCCGCTGGCCCGCGAACTGGCGCCCGAGATCGAGGTCTGGGGGCTGCGGCTACCGGGCCGCGGCGCCCGGCTGCGCGAACCGCTGCCCACCGACTTCGACGAACTGGTCCGCCAGGTGGTCGCCGCGCTGCTGCCGCACACCCACCCCGGGATCACCTTCGGGCTCTACGACCAGAGCTTCGGCGCGCTGCTCGGCTACGAGGTGGCCAGGGCGCTGCCGCCGGGGCACCGGCCCCGGTTCTTCGTCCCGGCCTCCGCCCACGCCCCGCAGCGCTGGGCCGCGGAGCTGCCGGAGCAGGTCGACGCGGCCGCCCTGCTCTCCGCCACCGACGCCGACCGGATCATCGAGCAGAACGCCGAACTCAAGGCACTCACCCTGGCCGTCACCGGCGCGGACCTGGCGTTGTGCCGCGGCTACCGGCACCGGCCCGGCCAACTGCCGCCCGAGGTGCGGCTGCACGCGGTGGTGGGCGCCGACGATCCGCTGGTGGCCGGCCCGGACCTCCTGGACCACCTGGTGCTGGACGAGCGGGGGCGCGAGGCGGCCGAGGGCGAGCTGTGCGTGCGCGGCAACCAGCGCTTCGACGGCTACCTCGACCCGGCCGACAACCGCGGGTGCTTCCTGTTCCGGGGCGCCGACGGCGCCGACACCGCCGCGGCCGGCGACGGCGCCGGCGGACCGGCGGACCGGCCCGCCGCCGAGCTCTACCACCGCACCGGCGACCGGGTGCGCTGGGAGCACGGCACCCTGGTCCACCTCGGACGGCTCGACAACCAGGTGAAGATCCGCGGCTACCGGGTCGAGCTGGGCGAGATCGAGGCCGCGCTGCGCCGCCACCCCGGCGTGGCCGAGGCGGTGGTGCTGGCCGTGCCCGGGCCGGGTGGCCCCGACCTGGTGGCCTGCCACACCGGCGAGCCGCTGCCCCGCGCCGGGGTCAAGGCTTGGCTGCGGCAGCGGATTCCGGCCCACATGGTGCCGCGCCGCTTCGTCCACCTGCCCGCGCTGCCGCTGAACGCCAGCGGCAAGATCGACCGGCCCGCGCTGTCGCGCACCCTGAGCTCGGAGCCGGTCGCCGAGCGGCGCGACGCCAGTCGGCTCGGAGCGCGGTGCTGACCGCGCGTGCGGGGCGGGTCCGGGGCACCGCCGGTGCCGCCGGGCGCGGCGGCCTGGCGGCGAACCGCGGCTTCCGGCTGCTCTGGATCGGCGAGTCCGCCGGCAAGTTCGGTACCGCGATCACCGGGGTCGCGCTGCCGCTGCTGGCCACCGTCACGCTGCACGCCGGCACCTTCCAGCTCGGGCTGATCACCGCCGTCCAGTGGGTGCCCTGGCTGCTCGTCGGCCTGCCCGCCGGGGTCTGGGTCGACCGGTACAGCCCCAGGCGGCTGATGATCTGCTGCAACACCGCCTCGGTCGCCGCCCTGCTGAGCATCCCGCTCGCCGCCGCCGCCCAGCGGTTGACGATCACTCAGATCATGGTGGTGGCACTGGTGCTGGGCCTGGCGAACTTCTTCTTCAGCACCCCATGGTGGCCGTGGCACTTCCCGAACGGTTCCCACCGTGTTACCGCCCGAGCACCCGCTACCCCGCCGGCTCGCCGGCCGCCCCGCCGAGCCGGCAGGCCACGATCCGCGGACCGCGCGCGGTGAGTGCCACCTCGGTGGTGGCGGGGCCCTCCTGATGGCCCACCAGGTCGAGCAGTGCCCTCACCATCGAGCGCGCCGTCACGACCTGCGCCTCGTCGTGGTTCGCCGCGGGGCCGACCGCGATCACCCGGTGCATCCCGCTCCCGCTCATGGTCTCCACCCGCAACACGGGCCCCACCGGCTCCTCATGCACTCCGCACCAGGGGGGCGGGGGGACGTGTCACAGCAGCCTCCTGAGGCAGAGAACCGGTCAGCCTGACGGTCCCACCGCCCGGTCCCGATCCCCTCCCCGGCCGTTCCCGCCGGACCGGGCGGCGTCGCGGGGGCGGCCGACCGCGCGGTGGACCAGCCCGTCCGGGGCTCCTGTGCGGGCCCCGGCGCGGCATCGCACCGCGGGCATCGGCACGGAGGCAGGTGTGAAGGCGCAACCACCGTACTGCTACGGGCAGTTCACTGGTGAGCCGCCGATGTGAGCTGGAATCACATCAGCGGGGGAGAAGGCTGGACGTGCCGGATCGGCGCGGCCTGCCTGCGGTCTTCCGCCGGAGTGCTTCCACGGTTGCCCACCTGACCCCGGAACCGGGCAGGGCCGATTCCCGCGAGCGCCGCCACCTCGAACCGGATGTCGGGTGGGGGAGACCGCTCCGGTTCCCGGGCGGGCCCGGTGCGAGATCGCGTGGTCACGCACGCCGGAGTGCTGACCCGGATCAGCCGGCAGCCGGGCCGAACCAGTGGGTGAGCGTGTCGGTGAGGCCGGCATCGCCGGCCCAGCAGACGTATCCGTCCGGGCGTACGAGCACGGACTCGGCGTCGAACGCGTCGGTCTTCGCCCGCACCCGTACGACCCGGTCGCTCCAGGGTGCGGCGGCGGTGACCGGGGTGTCCCCGAGCTCGAGCAGCACGCCTCGTCCGGCGCGGGTCAGCTCGCTGAAGGGGACGCGCCGGTCGGCGACGAGCAGGTCGAGGTCGGGCATCCGCAGGCCGAGCAGCGGGTGGTCGGCGGCGCCGGGCATGGGGTAGCGCAGGTCGAGCCCGCACATCATGCCGGCCAGGTGCCGGTTGGCCTCGGGCAGGCCGAGCAGGTCGGTGAGCACGTCGCGCAGTTCGGACAGCCCGCCGTCGCGCTGCGGCCCCATGATCACGCCCTGCGCCCGGGTGAGCGTGAGCACCCGGGCGGCGACCGGGTGCCGCTCGGCGTGGTAGGTGTCCAGCAGGTGCTCGCCCGCCCCGTCCCGGACCACGGCGGCGAGCTTCCAGCCGAGGTTGAACGCGTCCTGGACACCGAGGTTGAGGCCCTGCCCGCCGGCCGGCAGGTGGATGTGGGCGGCGTCGCCGGCGAAGAGCACGCGGCCGTGCCGGTACTGCTCCAGCTGGCGGCTGGCGTTGCTGAACCGTGAGGCGTGGCGGACCTCGGTCACGTCGACGGCCGGGCCGTGGGTTGCGCGCAGTACCGTGCGGACCTCCTCGATCGTCACCGGTGCGTCACGGTCGGCCTGCGAGGTTTGGGGGCCGGAGAAGATGAGCTTGTGCAGCCCGTCGCCCAGGGGCGTGAGCAGGGTGAAGTGGCCCTGGGGCGAGGTGCGGATGTGGCCGCTGATGTGCTTGGCGGAGTCGTCGACGTCGCCGGTGAGCACGAGGTCGGCGCTGGCGCTGCGGGCGGTGCCCGCCTGGCCGGGGAACGCCGCGCCGGTGAGCTTGCGCACGTCGCTGTGCGCGCCGTCGCACGCGACGAGGTAGCGGCCCCGGAACGACCGGGCGCCGTCCGGGCTGGTCACGGTGGCCGTGACGCCGTCGGCGTCCTGGTGGAGAGCGACCAGACGGTGCTGGCGGAGTATCCGTCCGCCGAGCTCGGTGAGTCGGTCCTCGAGCAGTGCCTCGAGCCGGTCCTGGGGGAGGCGCAGGGGGTGCGGGTAGCGGGTCTCCCAGACCGAGTAGTCCAGGGGGACGGGCAGTCCCGCGAAGTGGCCGCCGGCCAGCTCGTGGCGGACGGACCGCTTGAGCGCCTCGTCGAGGAGGCCGCGCAGCTGGAGGATCTCGGCGGTCCGGGGCTGGATCGCCCCGGCGCGGGACTGGAGGTTGCGGCCGGGCAACTGGTCCAGCACGACCGCGGGCACACCTGCCAGGGCCAGCTCGGCGGCGAGGGTGAGTCCGGCGCCACCGGCTCCGATGACGACGACCTCGACGGTCTCGGTGATCTCGACGTCCATGATGCTCCTCTCGGGATATTTATCGACCCAGGGCCTAACTATACCAGGTGCAATTATCGACCGGGGGGCCATTTCTGTTACGGTGGCCGCATGGCTGAGCAACTTGGACTGCGGGAGCGGAAGAAGCAGCGCACCCGGCAGGCGATCGCCGACGTGGCGATCGAGCTGTTCGTGAACCGTGGCTTCGACGACGTGTCGGTCGTGGAGATCGCCGAGGCGGCCGAGGTCTCCAAGCGCACGCTGTTCGCCTACTTTCCGGCCAAGGAGGACCTGGTCCTGCACCGGTTCGCCGACCACGAGGACGAATCGGCCCGCGTGGTCCGTGCCCGCCCGGCCGGCACGGACCCGCTGACCGCCCTGCACGCCCACCAGCTCGACGCCCTCTCCCGGCGGGACCCGGTCACCGGACTCACCTCCGACCCGCGGACCGTGGCCTTCCTGCGACTGCTCAGCGAGACCGCGAGCCTGACCGAACGACTGACCCGCTACCAGAGGCGCAGCGCGGTGGCCCTCGCCGAGGCGCTGCGGGAGACCGGAGCCGACGAGCTCACCGCCCGGCTGGCCGCCGTCCAGATCGTCACCGTCCTGCGCGCGCTGGCGGACCGCAACAGCCGCCAGGTACAGGCCGGCCGGTCGGCCGACGAGGTGTACCCGGAAGCCGTCGCCGACACCGACCGCGCCTTCCGGCTGCTCGGCCAGGGCCTGACCCCGGCGCTTCCCTGCTGACCGGACGTCCGCCCACCCCGGTCGAGGGCCCGGTGCGCGCGGCTCGTCCCGGACGACGCCGCCCCCACCCTCGTGCCGCGATGATCTGGTTCAAGGACCTGGACCGGGCCACTCCTTGATCGCCGCCGGGTGAGCGACGTGACCCGGGGCCTCAGCCGAGGAACTCGTCGATGGCTGTCGCGATCTCCTCGGCGTGGGTCTCCAGGGCGAAGTGGCCGGTGTCGAGGAGGCGGACGACGGCGTCGGGGAGGTCGCGCTTGAAGGCCTCGGCGCCGGCCGGCAGGAAGAACGGGTCGTTGCGGCCCCATACGGCCAGGAACGGCGGCCGGTGCTGCCGGAAGTACTCCTGGAAGGCCGGGTAGAGCGCGACGTTGGTGTGGTAGTCGCCGAAGAGGTCCAGTTGGACCTCGTCGGCGCCGGGCCGTGCCAGGTACGCGTCGTCGAGCGTCATTCCGTCCGGGGAGACCGCGGTCGGGTCGGCCGTGCCGTGCGTGTACTGCCAGCGCGTGGTGTCGGGCGACAGCAGGCCGCGCAGTGCGTCGCGGTTGGCCTGCGACCGGTCCTGCCAGTAGGCGCGGATCGGGTTCCAGCCCTCGCTCAGGCCTTCCTCGTAGGCGTTGCCGTTCTGCGAGATGATCGCGGTGATCCGCTCCGGGTGCCTGGCCGCGATCCGGAAGCCGGTCGGCGCGCCGTAGTCGAAGACGTAGAGCGCGAAACGCTCCAGACCGAGCACCTCGGTGAAGCGGTCGATGACGTCCGCGATGTGCTCGAAGGTGTAGTCGAAGTCGTCGCGGGGCGGCATGTCGGACTGGCCGAAGCCGGGCAGGTCGGGGGCCACGAGGTGGAACCGCCCGGCCAGGTGGGGGATGAGGTCGCGGAACATGTGGCCCGAGCTCGGGAAGCCGTGCAGCAGTAGCAGCGTCGGGGCGTCGGCGGGGCCGGCCTCGCGGTAGAAGACGCTCAGGCAGTCGACGTCCGCCGAGCGGTAGGAGATCGTGGTCATGGTGTTTTCTCCTTTGACTTTGTAACTTGTTACAAATGTTTGATGAGGTTACTTCTCCGATGTGGTCACTCGGACCCCGAGGTCCTCGACACGCTGCGGGCGGCGTCCAGGACGATGTCCACGACGACGTCCGGAGCGGTGATCATCGGGCTGTGGTCGACCGGCCTCGACACCTGGCGGGCCGACATCCTCCCGGCCATGAACCGCTGGGTCTCGGGGGCGATCATGCGGTCCTCCTCGGCCACCAGGAACCAGCTCGGCCGGTCCTTCCACAGCGGCCGCCGGACCCCCACGGTGATGTTGGACAGGGCGATCGGCCGCTGGACGGCCGTGAGAACCGCCTGCTCCTCGACGGTGGCGCGCTGCGCGAACGCGGCTGCGAACGCCTCGTCCGGGAGCCAGATCAGGCCGTCGGGCCCGGGGTCGAGCGCGGGGGCCTTCGGGTGCGGCTCGGCGCGGCCGAAGACGTCGGCGACCGTCTCACCCTCGTCCGGGGCGAGCGCGGCGACGTACACGAGGGCTCGCACCTTCGGGTCGCGCGTCTCGGCGATCACGGCGCCGGCGTAGGCGTGGCCGACCAGTACGACCGGGCCTTCGACTCGATCGAGCGTCCGCTCCAGCGCGGCCACGTCCTGCGCCAGCGATGTCAGCGGCAGCTGTGCCGCGACCACGTTCACGCCGGCGTCCCGCAGGGGGCCGATCACCTTGCTCCAGCTCGAACCGTCCGCCCACGCACCGTGCACGAGCGCCACGGACACCTCGTTCAGGGACATCTCCCGCTCCTTTGGCTCGGATTGCCCCAGGGTCTGATGCCTAACCGTCCTGGCGACGTTTTGAAGGTTATGCAGCCGGTTTGTAACTTGTCAAGCGTCGCCAGAGTGGTTACTCTCGGGTTGAGAGTTGACAGTGACCGACGCAGGGAGCGTGTTCCGTGTCCGACCACCGGCCGCCGGCCGTCTTCATCGCCGACGCCCTCGGCCTGGACTTCCTCAACTCGGTCGCCACCCCGGCAAGCACCGAGGTCGACTGGATCGCTGACGGTGACGGCCTGTTGGCATGGCTGGACCAGGCCGGGCTGGTGTCGGCCGAGGTGCTCGAGAGGCTGCGAGCGGAGGCCATGCCCGGGGAGATGGACCACGTCGCCGCCCAGGCGAGAAGCCTTCGGGAATGGTTCCGGAGGTTCGTCGACGAGCGGAAGGGACGGCCCGTCCGGTCCGAGGACGCACGCGATCTGGAGCCGCTCAACCAGCTGCTGGCTCGCGACGAACAGTTCACGCGGGTCGTGGCCGGCGGGCCGGCGGGCTCGAACGGTCTGGAACTTCGCACGCGGCGCCGGTGGCGGACACCGGAGTCGCTGCTGCTGCCGATCGGGCAGGCGCTGGCGGAAGTCGTCAGCCGGGAGGACTTCACGAACGTCAAGGCCTGCCAGGGGTCTGCTTGCACGCTGTTGTTCGCGGACCACACCCGGGGCCGCGCCCGCCGGTGGTGCAGCATGGCGCTTTGCGGCAACCGCGCGAAGCAGGAAGCCCACCGGAACCGCGCCAGAGCGGCACACTGAAGCCCCGCCGCCGGGCGATGGGCAGGCAACGATCGAGATCCCCGAGTGGCACGTCCACCAGGTGCTCGGTATCGGCCCTTTCGGCATCGACGCCCGCAACGCGTGGAAGGTGGTGCGTGATCGTGTGTCAGAGGCCGCCGGCGTGCGGGGGCGGGGTTGGCGAGTGCGTGGCCGCCGAGCGTGCTCGGGAACCCGCCACACAGCCACGGGTCACCTGATGAACTCCGCCCATCGAGGCCGTGGCCAGGTCAACCAACCCCCTCAGAAGAAGCCACCGTCGAGGGGCAGGGTGCGGCCGGTCATGTAGGCGGCGTCGTCGGAGGCGAGGAAGGCGTAGCCGGCGGCGATCTCCTCGGGGTGCGCCAGACGGCCGAGCGCGCCGTGCACGGCGAGCCACTGCTCCAGGGGCATGGTGCTCCTCAGCCGGGGGTGCTGGTAGCGGGCGCCGACTTCGGCGGCCATGTCGGTCGCGGTCCCGCCGGGGGCGATGGCGTTGATGGTGACGCCGCGCTGGCCGAGTTCGGCGGACAGGTTGAGGACCATCGCCTCCACGGCTGCCTTCGATGCGGCGTACAGGGTGTGCTGGAACACCGCGTGGGAGGCGCTGGTGGAGGAGGTGAGCACGACTCTGCCACCCGCGCCCATGTGGGCGGCGGCGTACTGGGTGGCGAACAGCTGGCCGCGGGTGTTGACCGCGAAGACGTGGTCGAAGTCGGCCGGGGTGATGTTCTCCAGGGCGTCGAAGTGCTCGATGCCCGCGCAGGATGCCAGGACGTCGAGCTGTCCGAACTCGGCTACGGCCCGCTCGATCAGTGCCTTGGTCTGGCCGGGGTCGGCGACGTCGGCACGCAGTGCGAGGACGCGGCGGCCGTCGGCGGTGAGCGCGGAGACCAGGGTCTGCGCCGCTTCCTGGTTGCTCCGGTAGCCGATCACGACGGCGGCACCCTCCACAGCCAGCCGGGTGGCGACCGCGGCGCCGATGCCCCGGCTGCCGCCGGTCACCACGGCGACCTTGCCCTCGAAGCGTGAGCTGCGCACTGCTGTCATGAGGCGCCTGCCTTCCGTTGCCCGGACCTGCCGGTGGTCATGGGCCGGGTACGTCGCCGTCGGCCCATCCGGCCCGGCACTCGCGGTCCGTGCGGGTCCCTGAAGCCGGTCATGGGTTCACTCTCGCTTCGTCGGCCGCATGCCGCACCCCCAACCCCGTCGAGCCGGCCCGCTGCGCCCCGACCCGGCGTTGGAGTCGCCCGCCTTCGACGACGGTCTCGATCGGCGGCCGGGCCTTCCGCCGCCCCGTCGCTGAGCTGTTCAAGCCCTTCGCCCGCAGTGCGGAGCGTGTCCGGCACCGCTCCAAGTCCCCGCTGTGCCAGGCTGGCCGCTACCGGCCTCGGGCTCCGGCCAGTTGGACGGACCTGACAGTGGCGGAGAGCGAAGCTTCGGTCGACCAGGTACTCGGGTGCCTGCCCGCGTCATTCTGCTCGCCCGGTGCGGCATTTCACCGCTGAGCGGAGGGGCGCACACGCGTCGACCCCGCACCGTTGGTCACCGCTCCCCGAACCGTGGTGGAGACCGTCCTCGACGCCGTGCGCGAGGCGGCGACGGCCGCGTGGTCGGCTCGCGGCCGTCGCCGGCGACCCGGCGGAGTGCGCGGGGCGGTGACGGAAGGACAAACGCCCGTCTTGGGCCGACGCACAGGAGAAGACGCCTTGACCGCGACCACCTACCGCAGCACCGACGTGAAGGGCCTGAAGGTCTTCTACCGTGAGTCAGGGCCCGCCGACGCCCCGAAGTTGCTGTTGTTGCACGGCTTCCCCAGCGCCGGCCACATGTTCCGGGACCTCATCCCGCAACTGGCCGACCGCTTCCGCGTCATCGCCCCCGACCTGCTGGGCTTCGGACAGTCCGCGATGCCGAGCCGTGACGGCTTCACCTACACCTTCGAAGCCCTGACGGATGTCCTCGAGGGCTTCACCGACGCGGTGGGTCTCGATCGGTACGCGCTCTACGTGTTCGATTACGGCGCCCCGACCGGGTTCCGGCTTTCCGTCCGGCGGCCGGAACGGGTCACCGCCATCGTCACGCAGAACGGGAACGCCTACGAGGAAGGGCTCAGCGACGGCTGGAACCCGATCCGCGCGTACTGGAAGGAACCCACCCGGGCCAACCGCGAAGCGATCCGCACGCTGCTACGGCCCGAGACGACGGTGTGGCAGTACACCCACGGAGTACCCGACCGGACATCGGTCTCACCCGACGGTTACACCCTCGACAACCACTACCTGGCCCGTCCCGGAGCGGACGAGATCCAGCTGGACCTCTTGCTCGACTACGCGAGCAACGTGCGGCTCTACCCCACCTTCCAGGAGTACTTCCGTACCCATCGGCCACCGCTGCTGGCCGTCTGGGGCCGCAACGACCCGTTCTTCCTGCCGGCCGGGGCCGAGGCGTTCAGGCGCGACATCCCCGACGCGGACGTCCGGCTGCTGGACACCGGCCACTTCGCGCTGGAGACGCACGCGGGTGAGATCGCCGCAGCCATCCGAGGATTCCTCGGCGACTGACCCGGGCGTCCCGGACCGGGCAGCTGCTCGCCGGCACACGAACACGGCCACCGGTCCCCGACGCGCGGAGGCCACCCGCCGGTGCGCAGCCGGCACGACCTCTCCCACACCGTCCCGCGCCCGGCCCGCAGAGCGCCGACCGCGCCCGGCGACACCGGGACGGGGCCCCGTGCAACGCGACCTCGACACCCGCCAGGTGAGAAGGAACCAGCATGCCCCAGTCAGTGGCCATCGTCACCGGCGCCAGCCAAGGCATTGGCCGGTCCGCCGCGATCCGGCTGGCGCGCGACTTCGACTCGATCGCACTCGTCGCCCGCAACCGCGTCAACCTCGACGAGACGGCGACCGCCGTCAGCGCCGCGGGCGCCGACCCCCTCGTCATCGCCGTGGACCTCTCCGACCCCGCCGCGGCCCGCACCGTCGTCGACACGACCCTGACCCGATTCGACCGTGTCGACGCCCTGCTGAACATCGCGGGCGCCGTCCCGCAGGTCGACGTGTTCGACATGACCGACGAGCAGTGGGATCACGGGCTCGCACTCAAGCTCCACGGTGCCCGCCGCCTCACGGTCGCCGCCTGGCCGGCCCGGAAGGAAGCGAAGGGATCCGTCGTCCTGATCTCGGGCAACTCGGCGCTCTTCCCCAAGGCCCCCTACGCCGCGGTGGGAACGATCAACGCCGCGATCGTCGCGCTGGCCAAGGCGTTCTCCGACCGCGGCATCACCGATGGCGTCCAGGTCAACGGCGTCCTGCGGGGACTGGTGATGACCGGCCGTCGCCGCTCGTACCTCGAACACTGGGCGCCCCTGCACGACATGACCGTGGAGGAGGCCACCGCGAAATTCCCCCAGGAGGCGGGCAGCGCACGCTACGGTGAGCCGGACGAGATCGCCGAACTCATGGCCTTCCTCGTCTCGCCGGGGGCCCGTTGGCTGACCGGCTCGGCGCTCCGCATGGACGGCGGCGAGGTCAAGTCCGCCTGAGGCCACGGCCCGCCCCAGCGGCGGCCCCCCGAGGAGCGCCGTGACCTGCGGGTGGCGAGAGCCCCGCCGCGATCACAGGTTGCGCGCCGATGCCGAGCCGCCCCGCGGGTCCAGCATGGTGAACATCTCGCGCTGCTGGGTGGGCGGCAGCAGCCGGCCTTCCAGCAGCGCGCGGAAGAAGGTGCCGGGGTCGGCGTTGGTGGGGATCATGTCACCGGAGCCGAAGCCCAGGGAGGGGTTCTGCTCGGTCACGTCGTAGAAGGGAGTGGTGTCGCCCGGCACCGTCAGCTTGGAGTAGAGGCGGCCGTGCGGGCCGTGGATGCGTGTGTCGTCACCGGTCGGTTCGTAGGTGCTCCTCAGGTGCAACGGTTTGGTGATCCGCTCGGCGATCTCCTGCGCCAGGCCGTGGCCGGTGGCCTGCTCCACGATCATCCCGGCGAGCACGTAGGTGGTGTCGGAGTACTCCCAGCCGGAGGGCCGAAACCTGCTCGACGCCGTCACCCGGCTCTTTGACGGCCGAGGCGCCTGGATCCCCACCCCAGCTGTCCTTTGACAGCGAACCCAGCCGCTGCGTCATCCAACCCAGTCGACGCTGCTGGCGCCGCCCCGGCACACCAGCTTGAGCGGAGCTGCCGGTGCTGCTCTTCCGGAGCGGCCGGGCCGATGCGGACCTCCATGACGGCGGGCAGCGCTATACCGTGCCAGCTCCCGCGAAGACCCCTGCAGGAGGCCACTTGGACAGGGAAAACGCAACTTGGACAGGGCCCGCAGGGGTGGCTATCTTCACCTGGCGGTCGCACGGTCGCTCGGGGTTCCTTTCGGCTGAGTCACCCGCGACGGGATGAGTTGGTCACGCCCATAGCTCCTCACCCCCCACGCGTAAGCCACCGAACCGAGTCCACGCCCAGGCAGCCAGACCGTCAAGGACTTTCCACATGAGACACCCTCAACCAGGGAGAGACGCATGCCCCATCTTGCTCTGTACACATTCGGCGTCCTGAAGTCACCTCTCGCCGATCCCGCACGTCTCACGCGGGAGTTCCACGACAGCGGTGAGGCCGTCTACCGGAAGATCGGCCAGCACCCCGGATACCTCGCTCGTGCTGAGGCGACAGACGGCGCCCGGGGCACACACTTCGACTTGGACTGGGGTGCATGGGGCGAGTTCGCCGTACCGACCTGGTACGGCAAGGGCCGTACGGTGGAAACCACCGCCCTGGCCGCGACCCTCTCACTCTGGACCGACCTCCGCCCCGCCTTCGACGCCATCTACACCGGTCTGCACCGTGAGGCACTCAACAGGCGTTACGACTGGTTTGAGAGGACAGCACACCCGAGTTACGTCTTCTGGTGGGTCTCCGACGGCGTGATACCTACCTGGCAGGACGGGGTTTCCAGGCTGGAGCACCTCCACGACCACGGCTCCGCACCGCACGCCTTCACCTTCCACCACTCGTTCGCCCCGGACGGAACTCCGACCAGGATCAAAGGCATCGGGCCGAAGAGCGACCAGGTTCGCTGACAAGGAAGCCTGAACGACTGGGGTCGCTGCCAGAACGCCGCGATTGAATGACGGCGAACACCAGCCTGACCACCAAACCAGTCACAGCGGATCAAGCCCAGGTCGAGCGGTCCTTCGCCTGGCTCCACCAGTTCAAGCGCCAGCGCGTCCGCTACGAGGTACGCGCCGACCTCCACCGAGGCTTGCTTCAACTCGCCTGCGGCATCATCCGCTTGAGACGACTCGGAGCCCCATCCCGAAACGATCAGTAGGGCTGTCCGAGGTAGTGATGAGGCGTCCGGGCTATGGCGACGGGTCCGGCTTCTGTGTGGTCCGAACACCAGAAGGTGCGTCGGTAGGCAGTGGGAGTGGTGTCGAGTGCGCGGCGGAAGTGCAGGCGCAGGTTGGCGGCTGTGCCCAGTCCGCAGTCGCGTGCCACCCGGTCCACCGGGTGGTTCGTGGTTTCCAGTAGTTCCCGTGCCCGGCTGATTCGGGCGTTGAGCAGCCACCGCAGCGGGGTCGTGCCGGTCTCCTCGGCGAACCGGCGGATGAAGGTGCGCTGCGACAGGCCGGCGTGGCGGGCGAGCACCGGCAGGGTGAGTGGTTCCTCGAGTCGTTGCAGGGCCCATCCCCGGGTGGTGGAGAGCGAGGCCTCGCCAGTTACTGCGACCGGAGCGGGTACGTACTGCGCCTGCCCGCCGTCTCGGTGCGGGGCGGCGACCAAGCCGCGGGCGATCTGGTTGGCCACCACCGCCCCGAGGTCGCGGCGCATGATGTGCAGGCAGAGGTCGATGCCGCAGCACACCCCGGCCGAGGTGAGCACGTCACCCTCGTCGACGTACAAGACGTCGCGGTCGACCGTGATGGCGGGGAAATCTCGTTCGAGCTCCTCGATGTGCTTCCAGTGGGTCGTGGCGTGCAGGCCGTCCAGCACGCCCGCCGCGGCCAGCGCGAAGGCTCCCGTGCAGATCGACACCACGCGCCGACCGCGGTCGCGGGCCTCGGCCAGCGCGTCGAGTACGGCGTTCGGAAGCTGGAGGATCGGCTCGAACCCCGGAACGATCACCGTGTCGGCGACGCGTACCTGCTCCAATTCCCCACCGGCGATCAGTGCGAAGCCCGCGCTGGTGGTCACCTTCGCGTCGAGCGCGCACACGGTCATCTCGTAGGGGGTCTCCGGTCGGGCGGTGAAGATCTGCGTCGGGATCGCCAGATCGAGCGGGGTGACCCCGTCCAGCGCCAGGACCGCGACTCGGTGCACTGTCATGGCAGGATCCTATCGAAGTCGGGTAATTTTGCCTCTCGCCAGGTCAGGGCGGCCGCGGCCAAGCTGAAGTCATGAACGGATCTACCCGCGAGGCGACCGCGGACCTGATCACGCTGCCCGGCACACCACTTGCCGACGCCGTCGTGAATCTCGTCCGGACGGTGCAAACGCCCTCCGTGTTCAACCACAGCGTCCGCAGCTACCTGTTCGCCAGGTTGGCGGCCGCCCGCCTCGGCCTGGCCGTCGGTGGTGACTACGACGACAGCCTGCTGTTCGCCGCCTGCGTGATGCACGACCTCGGCGTCGCGTCGGACGGCCCGCACTCTCAGCGTTTCGAGGTCGAGGGCGCCGACCGGGCCGCCGAGTTCCTCGTCGAGCGCGGAGCTTCCGCGGCCGACGCCGATGAGGTCTGGCAGGCCATCGCCCTGCACACCTCCCCGGGCATCGCGGAACGGCGCGGCACGTTGTGCGTGCTCGTCCGCGAAGGCGTCGCGCTCGACTTCGGCGGCCCGCTGGGCACCGATCACGTCGAAGCCGTCACCGACGAGCAGGCCGACGCGGTGCATGCCGCCTACCCGAGACTCGAGATGATCCGCTCACTCACCGACGCGATCGTCGGGCAAGCCGCGAAGAACTCGAAGAACGCACCCCGCTACACGATTCCCGGTGAGTTCCTCCGAGAACGTGAGACCTTCGGCCGGACCCGACTGGAGCACGCCTGTCGTTCGTCCCGCTGGGGCAGCTGACGTCACGGATCCCACGACCAGTCAACAGAGAGAGGGAAGCACTGCCATGACCATCCACACCGTCGAGATCCCCGAGGACTCCGAAGTCTTCGGAGAGACCAGCGGCGCCTTCGCCCGCTTCGGCTATTCCGCCGCGGTCCGTGCGCACGGTCTGCTCTTCATCGCCGGAACCATCGGCCGCCGTGCCGACGGGACCATCGCGGACACCATCGAAGAGCAGACCGAGATCGCCATCCGGCGCATCGAGGAGATCCTCCGGTTGGAGAACCTCGACCTGTCCGCCCTCGTGGACGTGACCAGCTACCACGTGGACATCCACCGGCACATGCCCGGCTTCCTCGAAGCCAAGCAGCGCCTCATCAAAGCCCCTTTCCCGACCTGGTCGCTGATTGGTGTCAGCGCCCTCGCCAGTCCGGGGCTGCTCGTCGAAATTCGCGCCACTGCCGCCTATTCCGACGCATCTCGGTAGACCGCCGCTCCTGGGCCGCCCCCCGGCCCAGGAGCGCCCCCACCACCGACCTGAGGTCCCATCCCAGCCTTGCCGTCTTCGGAGCAGGCGGTCCACGCCCGGGACCGACGAAGGGCTCCCGAGTGGCCCCGGAGGGGGTCAGGAACAGGCTCTCACCTTGTCGTTTGTCCAGTCCGTCGGGACTTGGTGCCGACCTTGCGGTGGCGAACGCGCCCCTGCCGATCCCGTCACACGACACACTCGTCCCCAACGGCCTTCGCTCCGATCATCCACCCCTAACCCGAGTGCATGATCAAGCGGAGGCCGCCCCCGTGTCCGGCGAACCCTCATGTGAGTGATCAGGTTCGAGGCGCTGTTCGAGGCCGTTGGATACTGACCTCGGGGCTTGAAGGTGACGGCGGTGGCAGATCTTGGGAACCGCTGCGCCGGTCACTGCGACGGTCCGCCGGTAGAACGCGCCGATCCATCACCCCCGAAGCGCCGAAGTCACTACACGGCAAGGCGATGTGCCAAAACGATCGCTATCTTGCGCGCCGAACCGGCGTGCATCTGTGCGGCACGGGTAGGAGCTCGAGACCCGCCATGAGTTGATCCTGTGTTGAGTTTGGGCTGCTCGGAGCCGCTGCCTGGCTGGTGATCGTCTTCCTGGTACGGCCCGCGCGATCCAAGCGGGTGATCTTGCTGGTTCGGGTGGGCGGCGCTGATGACGCGTCACGACGTGACGGGGTGACCACGTGCCAGCCGTCGCGGACGAGTTCGGCGACGACACCCGAGAGCCTGCCGGTTCCACTGACGACCAGCGTGCGCCTCATGATGCGACTTGTGATCGTCTCGGCGCCATGTGGCCACCGCACGCCGCAGGTCAACCGGATGCGGGCCGCAGATTGTTCATGAACAGGCCGAGGGCGAACTCGAAGCGGTCGTGTCCGGTGCCCGAGATCAGCTCGGCGGCATGGCGTCGGGTCTGCGGGAATTTCTCGGCAGGCAGTGCGGTGAAGCGGTCCAACAACTCCTCGCGGCTGAGCACCCATTCCTGATCCTGGTGCTGGCGCCGTTGCTGGACCAGCGACTGCTCCAGTGCGTAGGCGCCGACGTAGAGGGACAGCGCGTCGCGGGCCCATCCGGCCGTCCTCGGTTCGATGCCGCCCGCGAGCAGGATCGCCAGGATTCCTTCGCCGACCCGTAGCGTTGCCAGGTTGGTCGGCACCATGGCCAGCGCGGCGCGCGAGACTCCGGGGTATTTCAGGTACAGGTCGCGGATCTGCGTGTACACCCCGAGCAGCTGCTCGCGCCAGGCGGCCGGGTCCGGTTCGGGGAGCACGACCTCGGTGTAGAGCCTGCCGATCAGCAGATCGTCGATGTCGTCCTTGTTGACGATGTGCGCGTACAGCGACGACGGACCGGTGCCGAGCACGGCGGCGACCCGGCGGATGGTCAGCGCCTCGTACCCCTCGGTGGCGACGACTTCCAGGGCGGCGTCGGTGATCCGTTCGACGGTGATCGGCTTCTTGCGTGGTGCCGACGCGGCGACCTCCGCCGCGGGTTGGGCGTGGCGAGCTGCGCGGCGTTGGCGGGGATCGGCGGACATGTCGACCACTATACCTTGACACGATCTAAGTTCGTTGAGTAGAACTTAGATCGTCAGAACGAACTAAGTTCGTATCGAAGTTCCGGAGGTGTGTGATGCGAGTTTCCGTGGTCGGAGCCGGTCTGGGAGGCCTGGCCCTCGCGCAGGGTCTGCGCGGCGCGGGGATCGAGGCCGAGGTGTTCGAGCGCGACCCGGGGATCGTGGCCCGGTTCCAGGGCTACCGGCTCGTGCTGGACCCGGACGGATTCCAGGCGGTGCGCGACTGCCTGCCCGCGCGCTGGCACCGGCTGCTGGACGAGGTCGTCATGGACGCCGCCGTCGAGCAGTTGATCCTGGACCCGCAGTTGAACGAGATCGGCAGGCTCGGCGGGGGTCGGAGCGGCATCGTGGTCGACCGGCAGGTGCTGCGACACCTGCTGCTGACCGGCCTGGCCGTGCACACCGATGCCGCGCTGACCGGCTACGACGCGCTGGCCGACGGCAAGGTCCAAGCCCGTTTCGCCCGCCGCGACCCGGCCACCGCCGACCTGCTCGTCGGCGCGGACGGCGTCACCTCCGCGGTCCGCGGGGTGCTCTCGCCGCAGACCACCCCGCTCGACACCGGCGTCCGGTTCGTCATCGGCCGCACCCCGCTGACCGACGAGTTCGCCAGCCTGTCCAAGGCCTACGGCTCGAAGATCACGGGCGACGGCGTCAGCCTGCTGCTCGGCGCGATGCGCTTCCGTACCCCGCCGAAGCAGGCCGCCGAGCAACTGGCCCCCGAAGTCACGCTGCCCGACATCGGCGACTACGTGCGCTGGGCCATGATCCTGCCGCCGAACGGCTCGCTGGGGGACCTGACCGCGCAGGACGCCGTGCTGTCCAGGATGGAAGGTTGGCACCCGGAGCTGCGCGCGCTGATCGAGCAGGCCGACCCGGACAACAGCACGCTGCTGTCCATCCGAGTGGTCAAGCCCGGTGAGCGCTGGGCGTCCGGCCCGGTCACGCTGCTCGGCGACGCGATCCACGCCACCTCCCCGACCGGCGGCAACGGCGCGAACACCGCGCTGCGCGACGCCGACCTGCTGCGCCGCTGCCTGATCGAGGCCAACGAAGGCCGTCAGGATCTGCTCAGCGCGGTCGACGACTACGAGCGGCAGATGTTCGAGTACGGTGCCGAGGCCGTGCGCAGCAGTCTCGAGAAGCTGCCCGCCTTCGCCCCCGAAGCGAAACTGTCCTGAGGCCGAAGTTCACCTTGTGCGATCGACCGGACTCGTCGCTGGTGGTGGCATCGGGCCGCAGCCAGTGGGAGACGTCCACGGCCAGGACCAGCCGGCCGTCCGCAGCCCGCGGCAGCGACACCCCGGCCAAGGCGCCGTAGCCGGCCGATCTCGATGAGGCCCCGGTCCAGGCCGCCGTACAGGGCGCTGTGCCCGCGCCGGTGCTCGGGCGCCAACGGCAACCCGACCGGCGTCTTCGCCGGCCCCTCCGAGCACAACAGCGCGTCCGTGAGCTCGAACAGCCCATCGCCCCGCCCGATCAGGCAGTCGTAGAACTCGCCCCGAAAGCTGCACAGTTCAGCGAACACGCCCCCACTGGTCCTGTCGCACGACACACTCGTCCCCAACGGCCTTCGCTCCGATCATCCACCCCTAACCCGAGTGCGTGATCAAGTGGAGGCCGTCCCCGTGTCCGGCGAACCCTCATGTGAGGGACCGTGTTCGAGACGCCTTTCGAGGCCACTGGATAAACGTATCTTGAACTGAAGGGCGTTCCTTCCGGCCGGTGCGCAAGATGGTCGCTCCTGCGGCAGCTGGGTGAAGCCGGTCCACACGTAGCCAACTCCGCATGGTCGAGGTGCGGCACCGGGACGCCACGGGTGCGCAGCAAACCGACGGTCGTTGGCATCGTCGCGGCGACGGGACTCTGCGGGCACAGACTCGTTCCCCCCAAGACCTTCATGGGCCCCCTCGATGCGTGTTGCCGCGTGAGAGTCTGCCCTGCCGGTGATCTCCGAGGCGATGGTGCATTGCTGCCGGCGCGGCGTTCAGACGTACCAACAGCTGAAAACCACCCTTCTGCTGCTGGCAGTTCAGTGGCAGGGTTATCCAACATGAGCTGAGCTCGCATTAGAGGAGAGGGGCTTGACCATGCCGACTCGATTCGACCTGCCGGCGGGCTTCCGCTGGGGTGCTTCCACGGCCGCTTACCAGATCGAGGGCGCGGCCGACGAGGACGGGCGCGGGCCCTCCGTCTGGGACGTGTTCGCCGCCCGCCCGGGTGCCGTCCGTGACGGCCACACCGGCCGGATCGCTTGCGACCACTACCACCGCTACGCCGAGGACATCGCCCTGATGCGCGAACTCGGCCTCGACGGCTACCGGTTCTCGATCGCCTGGCCCCGGATTCAGCCCACCGGCACAGGCCCGGCGAACCCGGCGGGACTGGCCTTCTACGACCGGCTGGTGGACGCCCTGCTCGCAGCCGGCATCACGCCGATGCCCACGCTCTTCCACTGGGACCTGCCGCAGGCCCTCGAGGACGGTGGCGGCTGGCTGGCCCGCGACACCGCGCACCGCTTCGTCGAGTACGCGGAGCTCGTCGTGGACCGGCTCGGTGACCGGGTTCCGGCCTGGATCACGCTCAACGAGCCCTTCGTGCACATGGTGTTCGGCTACGCTCTGGGTACCCATGCCCCTGGTCGAACCCTGATGCTCGACGCCCTGCCCGTCGCGCACCACCAGCTCCTCGGCCACGGCCTGGCGGCCGCCGCACTGCGCGAGCGCGGCCACCAGGTGCTGATCGCCAACAACCTCACCCCGGTGTGGCCGGCGAGCGAGGACCCGGCGGACCTGGCCGCCGCCGCGGCGTACGACGCGCTGCACAACCGGGTGTTCACCGATCCGCTGCTGCTCGGGCGCTACCCCGACCTGTCGGCCTTCGGCGTCGGCGAGGACCTCGGCGGCAGCGTCCGTGCCGGTGACCTGGAGCTGATCGCCGCCCCGGGACTGGACGGTCTCGGTCTCAACTACTACAACCCGACCCGGATCGCCGCCCCGACCGAACCCGGACTGCCGTTCACCGAGGCCGAGATCGAGGGCGTGCCGCGAACCGCCTTCGGCTGGCCGGTGGTTCCGGACGGACTGCGCGAACTGCTCCTCGGCCTGCGGGACCGTTACGGTGACGCGCTGCCGCCGATCACCATCACCGAGAACGGCTGCTCGGTGGACGACGAGCCCGGGCCCGACGGCACCGTCCACGACCAGCCGCGCATCGACTTCATGACCGGCCATCTCGACGCCGTGGCCGCCGCGACCGCCCAAGGCATCGACGTTCGTGGGTACTTCGCCTGGTCCCTGATCGACAACTTCGAATGGGCCGAGGGTTACCACCAGCGCTTCGGCCTGGTCCACGTGGACTTCGAGACCCGCCGGCGCACGCCGAAGACGTCGTACGCCTGGTACCGCGACCTGATCGCCGCCCACCGGGCAGGGCACGAAGGGTAGTTGCGGCGATCCGGTGCCGTCGGAGGCGGGGTGGGGGCGGCGCCGAGCCGGTCGCCGACCCGGGGGCGGGTCAGGCCCGAGACCCGGGCGATGCCGCCGGCTCTCGCGGGCCCGTCGGCGCCTCCGGACGCGCCTACGACGTGCACCGCCGTGGGGCGCTCGGCCCGTTCGCTCGTGGTGCCGTCCGGCTCCAGGCGGTGTACGGCGACGGGCCGGCGCTCGTGCAGCTCGCCGTCGAACAGCCGCACGTAGGCGCACGCCCGTCCGTCGGCGGTGCGGTCGACGGCGAAGACCGAGCCGCGCAGGTCGCCGTCGGCCGCCCGGGGGCGGTGGGAAGGAAGCGTTCGATCCCGTCGGGGAGATCGCTCACGCCCTCCCCGGAGATCGCCGAGCCGAAGTACACCGGGCCCAGCAGGTCGTGCCGCCCAGAACAGACCGGGATGCTCGTCCTCGGTGCACCTGACCACGTCAACCCCCGGCCGTCACGGCCGTGATCTCCCGCACGCTCGCGCAGCCCGGTCCCCACAGGCGGGAGTTCCAGCCGAGGCCGCCGCTGAGGAGGTACCCGCCGAGGGCTACGGTGGCGCAGTGCCCCGCCGGAAAGGCGAGGTCGTGCCGGGCGAGCTCCGCCGCGAACGCACTGCCGATGGCACCGGGCTGCACGGTCGCCGTCGCCGAGTCGGTGTCGATCTCCCACTGACGGAGTCCGGAGAGGTCGAGGAGCATCCCCCGTCCCGCAGCGGTGAGCCGCACCAGCTGTGTCCGCCCGACCGAACGGCGACCCGCAGACCGCGGGATCGGGCCAGCCCGAGGGCTTTTGGAACGTCCTGCTCGCAGGCGGCGCGGACGATCACGTCGGGGTACCGTTCCGGCCTGAGCCCGTTCCAGAGCTCGGCGTGCGCGGTGGGGTCACCGGTGAGGAGCACGCGGTTCTGTCCGCTGGCGACGATCTCTCCGTCGCGGCTGATCACAGCACCCAACGGGCCGCCCCAGCCCATCTCCACGGACTCCATGGCCAGCCGTACCGCTTCGGTCAGGAAATCCTCGTGTGCCATGCCGGAAACCTCCGCCCAGCAGTCGGCGAGGGACTCTGTCCTAAGGGCTATTTTGTAGGGCTACTTTGTCCCAATTTTCTGTTAAGTGCCTTTTGATCTATGCTACTTCGCATGAGCGAGCGTGCAAGCCGGCGCCCGGGTCGCGACCCCGGCGGTGGAGATGGCGGCGCGACAGTCGTGACGTCCCAGAGGATCCGGTCCGGCCGCGAGGGCGACTACCAGCGCTGGCAGGAGAGGACGAACCGGACCGTGCGGGGTTTCGACGGGTTCGAGAGCACGGAGTCGTATCCACCGGGCCCTGGCGAGGAGAACGAATGGGTGGTGGTCTTCCGCTTCTCGCACATCGACCAGTTGACCGCCTGGCTGAAGTCGAGTGCACGTCGGAGACTCCTCGACGAGGGGGCCGAGCTGTTCGAGGAAACCCCGAGACAGGAGGTGCTCAGCGGCGGGAAGGCAACTCGGGACGCGGTCACGGCGGTCATCTCCCATGATGTCAGATCCGGGCGCGAGAAAGATTTCGTGCGCTGGCAGAAAAAGATCACGGGGGCCCAGGAGGCTTTTCCCGGTTTCATGGGGTCCGAGCTATTCAGTCCCGTGAGGGGGATTCAGGAGCACTGGGTCGTGGTGTCCCGTTTCGACACGCGCGAACACTTGGAGGAATGGCTCGGGTCAGAGGTCCGCGAGAATCTCCTGGAGGAGGGGCGTCAGTATTTCTCCGCCTACGAGGTGCGGAAGGTCGGATCGGCGTTCAGTGGTTGGTTCCATTTCGGCGAGAAGGCGTCGGAAGGCGCTCCGCCCAATTGGAAACAGGCCATGACGGTGCTGCTCGCCCTCTATCCCACGGTCATGGTCCTGAACCTGACGGTGGGCCGGGTACTCGACTCCCAGGGGGTCGCCGGGTACCTGGCGCTGTTCATCAGCAACATGTTGAGCGTCAGCATTCTGACGTGGCTCCTGATGCCCCTGGTGAACAGAGTCCTCGGCTCCTGGCTCGAGCCGAAGCGGAACGGGTCCCTTCGCGGCCAGCTGGGGGGTGTCGCGGTCGTGGTGATCGGTTACCTGCTGCTCATCGCCGTCTTCGGTCTCACCACCGGTTGACCTTCCCCGCCGCCGCCCCCCCCTGAGCTACCGCTCGGCGGCACGGCGGTCGGCCAGGCAGCGCGCCACGCAGGCGGCGAGGAAGGCCAGCGCGGCGGCCGTGTAGAGCCCACTGGTCACGGCGGTGGGGAGCACGGTGAGGCCGGGTGCCCACCAGACCGCGAAGGACGAGAACGTCAGCCACATCGTCGCGGCCGCGCCCCACCACGGCCACGAGCCGCGCCGCCGGGCCTCCGCGGCGACCAGCAGGGTCAGCGGCACGCACCAGACCCAGTGGTGCGACCAGGAGACCGGGCTGACCAGCAGCGTGGTGGTGGCGCAGCAGAGCAGCGGCCAGGCGCGGTCCGGCCGGTCCCGGTGGCCCGTGGCTAGCAGGGCGGCGGTGCCGAGCCCGAGCAGCGCGAGCACCAGGGCGGTGGCGAGCCAGGGCAGTCCGGGGTCGGTGGTGCCGAGCAGCCGGGCGACCAGGCCGCGGACGGACTGGTTCGCGTCGTGCGCGGCGTCACCCGGGCGAGAGGGCTGGAAGACCGTCGTGGTCCAGAAGCGGAGCGAGTCGCGCGGCATGAGCAGGCCCGGGACGGCGACGGTGGCCACGAAGGCGGCCGTGGCCCCGGCGGCCGAGCGGAGCCAGGGGTCCGGGGCGCGCCGCTCCTCGGGCGTACCGCGCCGCCGCCGGGCGAGGGCACCGGCCGCGGTCAGGAACAGGACGAACAGCAGCGGGGTGAGCTTGACGCCGGCGGCCAGCCCGGTGCCGACACCGGCCCAGCGCCGGCCGGTGCACAGCGTGAGGTCCCCGAGCACCGCCACCGCCAGCAGCAGGTTGACCTGCCCGTTGCCCACCGTGCTCCAGACCGGCTCGCACCACACCGCGAAGGCCGCCACGAACAGCGTCACCGCGGTGCGCGGCGGCCGGTCCGGACGGTCGACCAGTCGGAGCGAGAGGTGGACGAACACGATGACCAGCAGCAGGTTGGCCACGGTGGCGGCGAGCCGCGCCATCGGCATGCTGAGCAGGGTCAGCGGGGTGAACAGCAGGCCGGCGAAGGGTGGGTAGGTCATGGGCAGGTCCAGACCGGTGACGCGCATCGCGTAGAGGTCCCGCCCGGCCCGGACGGTCGAGCCCGCCGCGCGGTAGACCGCGAGGTCGATGAAGGACACCGCGGCCGCCCGCTGGGCGAGGCCGAAGACGGTGAACGACACCAGGCAGAGCGCGGCGCAAGCCGCCGCACGCCTGGTGGGCTGGATGAACACGGGGCAGGCCTCACCACGGGGTCGGGCAGCTGACGGACCATTGGATGACCAACTGGATACCGCAGACCCGGTGGCCGACCCGACACCCGGCTCCGGACGCGGCGTGTCGGACCGCCTCCCTTTCGGGCGGCCGACGCCGCCCGAAAGGGAGGCCCGGTTGCCAGGCGGGCGGGTCGTTGCCCACAATCGGCCGCATGGCCGAGCACGCGCACCCGGACTTCGCGACCAAGCCCGTCCTCAGCGGAGAGCGGGTCCTGCTACGCCCGTTCGAACCGGCCGGCGACCTCGACGCGCTGCGCGAGATGCTGCGCGATCCGGAGGTGGCCCGCATGGCCGACGGCGCGCCCGAGGAGGCCCCGTCGCCGCCCTGGGACGAGGCCGCCGAGCTCCGGTTCCGACAGTGGTACGACACCCGCAACGGGCAGACCGACCGGTTGGACCTGGCCGTGGTCGACCGGGCGACCGGCTGTTGTGTGGGCGAGGTGGTGCTCAACGCGTGGCAGCCCGACCATCGCAGCTGCAACATCCGGATCGCGCTCGGTCCGGCCGGCCGCAACCGCGGCCTCGGCACCGAGGCGATGCGCCTGATGGCGGGCCACGCCTTCGAGCAACTCGGGCTGCACCGGCTCTCGTTGGACGTCTTCGCGTTCAACCCCCGAGCCCGCCGTGCCTACGAGAACGTCGGGTTCGTGGTCGAGGGGGTGCACCGCGACGCCCTGCGCGACGGTGACCGCTGGGTGGACGAGATCCTGATGTCCGTCCTGGCTCCCGAGTGGGAGCGGCACCGCGGCCACCCGCGGCTGGTCCGCTGACGGTCCAACAGCGCGGGCGGCCAAGGTGGTTGCGCTACCGAGTCAGTTCATCCGGCCGAAGAGAAGCTTCCACGGCGCGAGCGCGGACTCGACCTGCACGGCCATGCTCATCTTCGACGCGCCCTTGACCCGCTCCTCGAAGCGGATCGGCACCTCCATGATCCGCATGCCGCGCTTGACCGTGCGGTAGTTCATCTCGACCTGGAAGGAGTAGCCGTTGCTGTGGATCGACTGCAGGTCGATCGCGCGCAGGGTCTCCGCCCGCCACGCCTTGAACCCGGCGGTGGCATCCTTCACCCGCAGCCGCAGCAGCGTGTTGACGTAGAAGTTCGCCCAGGCCGACAGGGCCTTGCGGTGCCACGGCCACTCCGCGGCGGTCGAGCCGCCCGCGACGTAGCGGGAACCGAGCACCACGGCGGCGTCCTTGGTGCGCAGTGTGTCGAGCATGGCCGGGAGCGCCGAGGCCGGGTGCGAGAGGTCGGCGTCCATCTGGATCACCACGTCCGCGCCGTCGGCCAGCGCCCGGCTCATCCCGGCGATGTATGCGCGCCCCAGGCCGTCCTTCTCGGTGCGGTGCAACACGCTGACGGAGTCGGGCGATTCGGCCGCGAGCTTGTCCGCGAGCTCGCCCGTGCCGTCGGGTGAGCTGTCGTCCACCACCAACAGGTGCAGGTTCGGCAGTCGCAGGTCCTTGAGCAGCCCGGCCAGCACGGGCAGGTTCTCCCGCTCGTTGTACGTGGGAACGACGACAACGACCTTGGGGGAAGCCTCTGACATGAATCAAATCCCTCGCGTGATCTCCGGCCCGTGGCACGCGGCCGATGCCCGTGCGTGCGCTACCGGACAGTTGTTCTGGTGCGGTTGGGTGAGTGTAGCTCACTACCAGTAACTCAAGATTCAACGCCGATGGCCTGATTGCCAGATGAACGGGGGGATGAGAAGTCCATGAGGACTGCCGCTACGAGGTGTCCGGGCGGCGCGGGCGGTAGCAGAGCTCGGGGCGGCCCACCTGGCCGTACCGCGGCTCCCGGACGGCCTGCCCGGTGTCGACCAGGTGCTCGAGGTAGCGGCGCGCGGTGGTCCGTGAGACACCCGGCGCCGCGCCCGCCGCGGCGGCGGAGAGGCTGCCGTCCGCCGCCCGCAGCACCGCCGCGACGGTGTCCGGGGTCGGCGCGCCCAGGCCCTTGGGCAGGGTGCTGCGCTCGGCGGTCCGCAGCACCGCGAAGGCCTGGTCGACCTCGTCCTGCCCGGTCGCCTCGCCCGCGCGGCCGACCGTCGCGCGGTAGCGCGCGTAAGGTCCAGCCGTTCGTGCGGCACCGCCGGGCCGAACGGCTTCAGCAGGTGCTGCACCACACCGGCCGACACCGCCTGCCGGACCGTCGCCGGCTCGCGCGCCGAGGTGACCGCGATGATGTCGGTGCCGTGGCCGGCGCTCCGCAGCGTCCGGCAGAGCTGGAGCCCGTGCCTGTCCGGCAGGTGCGGGTCGAGCAGGGTGAGGTCGACGGGCGCGCTGGATGCTGAGCTGGTCCTGATCCGGCCGACAGGGCTGGCTCAGCGCGAGGCATTGCGGGCGTAGTCGGTGGGCGTCTGTCCGCAATGTCGCTTGAAGGCGCGGGTGAAGTGGCTGCTGTCGGCGAACTGCCAGTGCGCGGCGAGTTCGGAGCTGCTCGACCGCCCGTACGTGGTGGTGAGGGCGAGCCGGGCCTCTTCCAGCCGTCGGCGGCGGATGTAGGCGGTCACTGACTCCTGCGTTCTCGTGAAGGCCCGGTGCAGGGTGCGCACGGAGACGTTGAGCTGATGTGCCAGCATCGCCGGGGACAGCCCCGGATCGGTGAGCAGGCTGTCGACGACGTCCTCGGCGGCCTGGGTGAGCGCGGGAGCGAGGCGGGGTTCCACGTCGTCGAAACGGCGTACGGCCACGGCCATGACCAGTTCGGTCAGCGTGCTGTGGGCGGCCCGCAGACCGGCGGGGCCGAGGCCGCTCCTGGTTGCGTGGATCATGTTGGCGTGGGCGACCAACGGCCGTACCTGGCGTCCGCGTGGCCGAGGGAGTCGATCCAGGCGCGGATCGCGGCCGCCGTGGTGGCGGCGTGCTCCCGCACCAGGGAGAGGTGGTCGCCGGGCACGTCGACGCGCTGGTGCGGCAGCGGCCAGGACGTACGCCAGGCGCTGCCGTCCGCGCGCGCCGCCATCAAGGGGGTCGGCCGCGCGGCCCCGACGAACAGGGTCGGGGTGTCCACGGGCTCCGGCCGCCAGTCCATGAAGAGCCCGGTGTAGGCGCCCATGGCCGCGACGGCGGCGTCCTCGTCGCCGGTCGACCCGTCCAAGCCCACCCGCGCTTCCGGCGGGGCGGCCAGGGCGGTCAGCCAGTCCGTGGAGTGGTTGCCCTGGTGGACGAGATACGTGTCGATCAGCACCTGTCCCAGGGGAGCGGATCCCATGAGTTCGAGCCGGCGGGTCACGGCGTGCGCGACGGAGCCCCCGGCGGAGGCGCCGACCAGGACGACGGGCCGGTTGCCGACGTGCCGCAGCACTGTCTCGGCGTGGAGACGGGCGAGCGTCTCCCGGTCGGCCGGGACGGCGCACCCCGCGCCGATGCCCGGGTGCGGGAACTCCAGGATGTCCAACTCGCCGTCGAAGCAGGCGTGCAGAGCCGCGAACCCGCCGCCCGGGAGCGCGGGGAGCGGACGGTGGTCGGGGAAGAAGGCCACGACGGGGGCGCCGGCGCGGCCTTGGGCCCGGCGCAGCGGCGGCACGGCGTGCTGCGCGGCGTCGTCGGAGCCGAACGTCGCGGCGGCCGAGGACGCCGCGACCACCAGGTGCATGGCGGCCACCGCGTGGCCCTTCTCGCAGAGCGTGCGATACAGCGACGCGAGCGTCTGCGCGCGACGGCCGGTGGGCGGTGCGGCCCGGGGATCGGGCCGCTCCGGTGCTGTACCGGCGGGCAGATCGTCCAGCAGGTCGAGCACGTGGCGGGCGAGGTCCTCGAACACCGGGTGCTCGAACACCACGGCCGCAGGCAGTCGCAGGCGCAGGGCCATGCTCAGCCGGTTGCGGATCTGCACCGCCGTCAGGGAGTCGAAGCCGAGCTCGGTCAGGGTCCTGCCGGTGGGCAGGGCCTGCGCGCCGGAGTAGCCGAGCACCGCGGCCACATCGCCGCGCAGCAGGTCCGTGAGCGCGGCCCTGCGCTCCTCGGCGGGCAGTCCGGCCAGCAGTGCGCGCCACGCTCCGGGCGCCGAGGCCTCCCGAGTGCTCTGGGGCGCGTCCGTCGCACCGCTCCGCGCCTCGGCGGCGGGCCGGCCGGAGCGCACCAAGTCGCGTAGCGGCGGCGGTAGTTGTCCTGCGGTGCTGCGCAGAGCGGCCCGGTCCAGCAGGACCGGTGCGAGTACGGGAGCTCCCGTCCGAAGCGCCGCGTCGAACAGGGCAAGTCCTTGCGCGGGAGTGAACGCCCGGACCACCTCGGCGGACCTCGCGTGCCCCGCGGCCTCGGTCAACTGCGCACCCATGCCCGCATCGTGGCCCCACCGGCCCCACACCAGCGAGACGGCGGGCAGGCCGGCCGCGGCCCGGTGCTGCGCGAGCGCGTCCAGGAACGAGTTCGCCGCGGCGTAGTTGCCCTGGCCCGCCCGGCCCAGCACGCCCGAAATCGAGGAGAACAGGACGAAGGCCGACAGGTCCCGGTCGCGGGTCAACTCGTGCAGGTGCCAGGCCGCGTCCGCCTTCGGCCGCAGGACCGCCGCCAGCCGCTCGGGGGACAACGCGGCCAGCGCTCCGTCGTCGAGGACCCCGGCGGCGTGCACGACGGCGGTCAGCGGGGGATCGCACTGCTCGATCAGCTCGGCGAGCCGGGCCCGGTCGGCCGCGTCGCACGCGACGATCCTGACCTGCGCGCCCCGCTCCGCCAGCGTCGCGCGCAGGGCGTCGGCACCCGGTGCGTGCGGGCCGCGCCGCCCGATCAGCAGCAGGTGGCGGACCCCGTGCGCGTCGACCAGGTGCCCGGCCAGGTCCGCACCCAGCGCTCCGGTCCCGCCGGTGATCAGCACCGTGCCGCCCGGGTCGAAGGCGCCGGAGCGGCGGGCCGGGGTGGTCCCGGTCGGCGATGGCTCGGGCTGGGGGAGTGCCAGCGGAACGTCGACCAGCCGCGGCACCGTCGCCCGCCCGGCGCGCAGGGAGAGTTGGGGCTCGCCGCAGGCGGCCGCCGCGGGCAGCAGGCGCAGGGAGGCGGGGTCCGCGTCCACGTCGATCAGGACCACGCGCCCCGGCAGCTCCGACTGCGCGGTGCGCACCAGCCCCCAGACCGCGGCACCCGCCAGGTCCGGCGCGGGAGCGGTGGCGTCCCGCGTCACCACCACGAGCCGCGAGCCCGCGGTAGCCGGATCGTCCTGCCAGTCCTGTAGGACCTTGAGTACCCGTGTGGTCAGCAGGTGGACGTCGGCCAGCGGGCCGCGATCCGTTCCCGAACCGACGGCGGTGACCGTCAGGTGGCCGGGCAGGGCCGTGCCGTCCGCGCTGTCCGCACGCGAGGACGGGCTGGCGAGGGGGAGGAGGGTGGCGAGGTTCAGCTCGTCCGGCCCGAGGAGCGTCCAGCCCTCCAACTGCTGCGCACGGCTGGGCAGCGCGATGGGGAGCCAGTCGGGGCGCAGCAGGGCGTGCTGGGCGATGTCCTGCCCGGGATGGCGGGGCCCGGCCGGAAGCTCCCTGGTGGACAGGGAGCTGACGCGGGCCACCAGGCGGCCCGCCGGGTCGGCGAGCGTGATCGAGAGCGCGCCGTGCTCGGAGCCGGGGCCGGCCCCGCCGACCGGCGCGATCCGTACCCGCACCGTCGACGCCGCGGCGGTGTGCAGGCACACGCCGCGCCACTGGAACGGCACCCGGGCGCCGACCGCGCCCGCGTCCGAGCCTCCACCCGGGCCGTGCGCGGCGAGCAGCGAGGCGTGCGCGGCGGCGTCCAGGAGCGCGGGGTGGATGCCGTACCGGTCCGCCTCGGCCGTCCACGGCTCGGGCAGCCGGACCTCCGCGAACACCTCCGAGTCCCGCCGCCACAGCGCGCGCACGCCGCGGAACACCGGCCCGTAGTCCAGACCGCGCTCCGCCGCGGCTTCGTAGGCGCCGGTGGGATCGATCGCCGTGGCGCCGGGCGGCGGCCACTGCGTCAGGCCGTGCTCGTCCGGTGCCGGTCCGGGCCCGGGCGTGCGGGCGAGCACGCCGGTGGCGTGCCGCGTCCAGGCGGCCGCGGTGGGCTCCACCGGTCGCGCGTGGATCTCGACGGGCCGTCGGCCGGAGTCGTCCGCCGCCCCCAGCACGGCCTGGACCCGTACCCCCGCGGCGGGCAGCGCGAGCGGTCGCAGGATCACGAGTTCCTCCAGCGTGCCGCAGCCGGCCGCGTCGCCCGCGCGCACGGCCATCTCGACGAACGCCGTCCCCGGCACGAGCGGCGCCCCGCCGACGACGTGGTCGGCGAGCCACGACTGGGCGCTCGCCGAGAGCAGACCGGAGAGCACCGTGCGCCCGGTGCCAGGCACCTCGAACGGCGGGCCCAGCAGCGGATGCTCCCCGGCGGCCGGTCCGGTCCCGGCCGGGCGCGGCGCGTCCAGCCAGTACCTCCGGCGCTGGAAGGCGTAGGTCGGCAGCTCCACGCGCCGCAGCCCGCATTCGGCGAACACCGCGGGCCAGTCGACGCCGGCGCCGCGCACGTGGAGCCGGGCCACGGCCGACAGCAGCGTCTCCGGCTCGCGCTCGCCGGCACGGGCCGCGGAGGCGAACACCGGGCCGCCGCCGTCCTGGAACATTGGGCCGCTGTCCTGCGAGGCCGAGCAGTCTTCCGCGTACGCGGTGAGCACGGGCTGCGGGCCCAGTTCCAGGAAGCCCCCGACTCCGTTGGCGCCCAGCCACTCCACGGCCTCGGCGAACCGTACGGGCAGCCGCGCGTGCCGCACCCAGTGGTCCGCGGAGCCGAGTTCCTCGGGCGCGGCCCGACGCCCCGTCACGGTGGAGACCACCGGAATCCGCGGCGGCCGGAACTCCAGCGTCTCGGCCACGCGGCGGAATTCGTCGAGCACCGGGTCCACGAGCGGCGAGTGGAAGCCGTGGCCGACCTTGAGCCGCGTGCTGCGGCGGCCACGGGCCTCGAACCGCGCCGCTACGGCGAGGACCGCGTCCCGCGCGCCGGAGATCACCACCGCGCGCGGTCCGTTGACCGCGGCGATCGCCACCCGGTCGGCCACGTCGGCGAGTTCGGGCAGGACCTCGTGCTCCGCCGCGTCGAGGGCCACCATCGCCCCGCCTTCGGGCAGCGCCCGCATCAGCCGCCCGCGCGCCGCGACCAGGCGTGCGGCGTCGGCGAGGTCCAGCATGCCGGCGACGTGCGCGGCCGCCAACTCTCCCACGGAGTGCCCCGCCAGGAAGTCGGCCCGCACGCCCCAGGACTCCACCAGCCGGAACAGCGCCACCTCGTAGGCGAACAGGGCGGCCTGGGTGAAGTCCGTGCGGTCGAGCAGGGCGTCCGGTGAGCCCGGCTCGGCGCGGATCACCGTGCCCAGCGGCCGGTCGAGTTCGCCGTCCAGCGCGTGGCAGACCTCCTCGAAGGCCGCGGCGAACGCGGGGAACGCCGTCCGGAGTTCCTCGCCCATCCGCGCGCGCTGTGCGCCCTGCCCGGTGAACAGGAAGGCGAGGCGGGTGCGCGGGTCGGCCAGGCACGTCACCGCCCCGGCGCCGGAGGTGCCGTCGGCGATCGCCCGAAGTCCGGCCAGCATGCGCTCGCGGTCCGCGGCCGGCACCATCGCCCGGTGCGTGAGCGCCGCCCTCGACACCGCCAGTGAGAAGCCCACATCCGCCGACGACAGGCCCGGCCGGGCTGCGACGTGGTCCGCCAGCCGCCGGGCCTGGGCGCGCAGGGCCGACTCGTCGGCCCCGCAGACCAGCCACGGCACCGCCGCCGGCCCCTGCGGCGGAGGGGGTGCCTGCCGCGGGGCGCGGTCGGCGGCGGCCGGTTCCTCGATGATCACGTGCGCGTTGGTGCCGCTGATCCCGAAGGCCGACACGCCGGCGCGGCGCGGCCGGCCGGCGGGCGCGGGCCACGGCCGGGCGGCGGTCAGCAGCCCGACCCGGCCCGAGGACCAGTCGACGTGCGGCGTGGGGGCTGCCACGTGCAGGGTCCTGGGCAACTCACCGTGCCGCATGGCCTGGACCATCTTGATGATCCCGGCGACCCCCGCGGCGGCCTGGGTGTGTCCGAGGTTGGACTTGACGCTGCCCAGCCACAGCGGGGGATCCTCCGGTCCCCGGCCCCGGCCGTAGCCGGCGAGCAGCGCCCGCGCCTCGACGGGATCACCGAGCGCGGTGCCCGTCCCGTGCGCCTCCACGGCGTCCACCTCGTGCGTGCGCAGCCCGGCGTCGGCCAGCGCCAGCTTGATCAGGCGCCGCTGGGCATGGCCGTTGGGCGCGGTCAGGCCGTTGGACGCGCCGTCGGAGTTGACGGCGCTGCCGCGCACCACGGCCAGCACCGGGTGTCCGTTCCGGCGCGCGTCGGACAGCTTCTCCAGCAGCAGCACCCCGGCGCCCTCGGCCCAGGCGGTGCCGTCCGCCGTGGACGAGAACGACTTGCAGCGGCCGTCGGGCGCAAGGGCGCGCTGGCGGCTGAACGCGACCAGCGGCTTGGGGGTCGCCATCACCGTGACGCCGCCGGCCAGCGCCAGCGAGCACTCGCCCGAGCGCAGCGCCTGGGCCGCCTGGTGCACCGCGACCAGCGAGGACGAGCACGCCGTGTCGACGGTGATCGCGGGCCCGCGCAGGCCGAACACGTAGGAGAGCCGGCCGGAGGCCACGCTGCCGGCCGACCCCAGAGCGAGGTGGGCCTCCAGTTCGTGCTCGGTGAAGCGGGAGGCGTAGTCGGCGTACATCACTCCGAGGAAGACGCCCGTGTCGCTGTCACGGACCGATGCCGGGTCGATGCCGGCCCGTTCCCACGCCTCCCAGGAGACCTCCAGCAGCAGCCGCTGCTGCGGGTCCATGGCGAGCGCCTCGCGCGGCGAGATACCGAACAGGCCCGCGTCGAACTCCGCGGCGCTGTGCAGGAATCCGCCGCTGCGCGTGTAGCAGGAGCCGATCCGGTCCGGGTCGGGGTCGTGGAGGGCGGCGAGGTCCCAGCCCCGGTCGGTCGGCAGGTCCGAGATCGCGTCCGCGCCCTGCGACACCAACTCCCAGAGCCCTTCGGGGGAGTCCACGTTCCCGGGGTAGCGGCAGGCCATGGCGACGATCACCACCGGGTCCCGGCCGTGCGGCTCCTCCGACCCGACGGTCCGCGGTGCGGTCGTGGTCGCGGCGGCGACTGCGTCTGCGGGTGCGGCGGCGAACAGTCCGGTGCGCAGGTAGCGGGCGACGGCGGCCGGGGTGGGGTGGTCGAAGACCAGTGTCGTCGGCAGGCTCAGCCCGGTCGCCGCCGCGAGCCGGTCGATCAGCTCGATGGCGCCGAGCGAGGTGAGCCCGAGGTCCGCGAACGAGTTGTCCGCGAACGAGCCGTCCGCGTCGGGCTCAGCCTGCGGCGCACGTCCGCTGAGACGGGCCGTCTCCACGCACACCGTCTCGCACAGCGCGCGTTCCCGCTCCTCACGGGGCAGTGGCAGCAGCCCGCGGTACAGGGGCCCGCCGGCCGGTGTCGGTGCCGCAACCGGGTTGCTGGGCACCGCATGGCGGATGATCTTGCCGGACGGCGTGCGCGGGACGGCCGCGATCTCGCGGACCTCGACGGGGACCTTGTGGTCCGCCAGTAGCGAGCGGCAGGCGTCCAGCACCAGCCGCGGGTCGACGCCGTCCGGGCCGGGCACCACGAAGGCGACCGGGACCTCACCGAGGACGGCGTGCGGCTGGCCGAGGACCACGGCGTCCCGCACGCCGGGACAGCCCCGCAGGACGTGCTCGACCTCCGTGGGATGGATGTTCTCGCCGCCCCGGATGATCAGTTCGCTGACCCGGCCGGTGAGGACGAGGTGACCGTGCTCGGTGCGGCGTCCGAGGTCCCCGGTCCGGTACCAGCCCTCGCGCAGCGCGGCGGCCGTCGCCTCCGGCTGGTTGTGGTAGCCCGTCATGAGACCCGGACCGCTGACCCAGATCTCGCCCTCGCCGCCCGTGAGGACGTCGACACCGCTGTCCGGGTCGACCACGCGGACCTCGACGCCGGGCACCGGCGGCCCGCAGGACCCGTCGGTCCGGGGGCCGGTCGGGCGGGTCACCGCGATCGCGCCGCAGGTCTCGGTACTGCCGTAGGCGTCGAGCAGCGGCGCGCCGAGCGTCTCCTCCACAGCCCCGCGCAGCGCGGGCGGACACGGCGCGCCCGCTGTGACGCAGAGCCTCAGTCCGGGCCGCGACCGGAGAAGCGGGGCGCCCTCGGCCGCGGACATCAACCGGTGGTACGTCGTGGGGACACCGGCCAGGACGGTGAACGGCCCGCCGAGGGCGTCGCTCGGGGTGCGCAGTGCGCGCCACAGGTCGCCCGGCGTCAGGAGCTCGCCGGCGATCGCGGTGCTCACGCCGATGGCCGTAGCGCCCAGGATCGCGAGGGAGTGTCCGAAGCTGTGGAACAGCGGCAGCGGCCACAGCAGCCGGTCCTCGGGAGAGAGTCCGAAGATCGGCGCGTAGCAGGCCGCCACCGACCACAGCGCGCCGCGCTGCGTGGAGAGCACGCCCTTGGGGTGGTGGGTGGTCCCGGAGGTGTAGAGCAGCCAGGCCCGATCGTCGAGCCCCAGGTCGTCGGGCGCCGCGGGCCCGTCGGTCGCGGCCGCGGTCTCGAAGAGGACGGTGCCGCCTGGGGCGTCCGAGGGGATCGGGCCCGTCCCGGTGAGCACGGTGTGCAGGCCGCGGTGTGCGGGGCCGAGGCGGTAGAGCCGCGCGAGATGCGCAGGGTCGGTGATGATGGCCGAAGCACCGCTGTCCCCCAGGAAGTAGTCGAGTTCGGCGTCGGAGGAGCGGGGATTGAGCAGAACGCCGACCGCCCCTGCCCGCAGCACGGCGAGGCAGCCCTCGACCATCTCCACGCAGTTGCCCAGACAGAGCGCGACCCGATCACCGCGCCGAACCCCCGCCCGCGCGAGCGACCCGCCCAGCCGCCCGGTCCGCCGCTCCAACTCGCCGTAGCTGACGCCGCGTGAGAAGTCGTGGAACGCCACCCGATCCGCCGACCGCTCGGCGTGCCTCTTCAGTAACTCCGGCAGTGGCCGCATCAGATCGTCATACCGCACTTCTCCACTCACGCCCGAGCTCCGACCTCTCGCCATCGGCGATCCGCTCCCCGTCGATCTCCTCCGTACCCAGTAGCACGGAGGCACAGACCGAGTCGTGCGGACTCGCCACCGCGACATCGCCGCGCTGCCGGGTGATCACCCAACGGGCTTGTCAGATCGATGTGGTGAGTGCCTCCGCGAGCGATCCGCGGGCCCCGACGCGGGTGGGGACGGTGGTCAGCAGCCCGATCACGAGGGGCGTCGCGAGCACGACGAGCGCGAGCCAGGGCGCCGAGGGCATGGTCGTGGTCGCGCCGTGGGGCGTGAAGGCGTAGTGGATGCCGACCCCGCCGGGAATGCCGAGTGCTGCGCGACGTGGGATGTCTCGAACGGGAGCTGCTCGGCGACCGCCCCTGGCCCAGCCGAGCCGCAGCACGGACCGCGATCGTCTTGTGGATCGAAGCCTGGTGCAACATGCGCAGGCTGCACAGCAGCCTCGGCTACCGCAGGCCCGCCGACTACGAGACCGTCCTGGCGGTCTGACCACCACACCAACGGCGTCCGTCGAAACGGAGCAGGCTCACTGGAGCCGGTCAGTTAGAACACGGACCAGCCGGTGAGGGTGGTGAAGGTGTCGAGGGCGGTGATGCCGGCCACGGAGTTGCCGTGGCGGTCCAGGGCCGGGCCCCAGGCGCAGAGACCGCAGCGGCCGGGGACGACGGCGATGATGCCTCCGCCCACGCCGCTCTTGGCGGGCAGGCCCACGCGGTGGGCGAATTCGCCGGCCGCGTCGTAGGTGCCCCCGACCAGCATGACGGCGTTGATGCGCTTGGCCTCGCTGCGGGTGAGCAGGCGGCTGGCGTCGGCCCGGACTCCGTGCCGGGCCAGCAGGCAGGTGGCCAGGGCGAGATCCTGGCAGGTCATGGCGATGGAGCACTGCCTGACGTAGTGGTGCAGGACGGTGCGCACCGGGTTGGCGAGCTTGCCGTGGTCCGCCAGCAGGTGGGCGAGGGCGGCGTTGCGGTGCCCGTGGCGCCGTTCGGAGGCGGCGACGCGGGGGTCGAAGTCGAGGGCGGGGTTGCCGCTCTCCGCTCGGAGGAAGTCCCGCAGGGCTCCGCTGGCGTCGCCGGTCAGGGTCTGCAGGCGGTCGGTGACGACCAGGGCACCCGCGTTGACGAAGGGGTTGCGCGGGATGCCACGCTCGCGCTCCAGCTGGGCGAGGGAGTTGAACGGAGAACCGGAGGGCTCCTTGCCGACGCGCTGCCACAGGGCGTCGCCGTCCGCGGCCAGGACCAGCGCGAGAGTGAAGACCTTGGAGAGGGACTGGATGGAGAACGGCACCTGCCAGTCCCCAATGCCGCGGACCGGCTCGGAGGTGCCGGCGTGGGCGATCGCGAATCCGAAGGCGATCGGGTCGATTCGGGCCAGTGCCGGGATGTAGGAGGCGACCGTGCCGGCGGCAGATGCCTGGCGGGCGGCTTGGGACACCTTGTCGAGCACGTCCTGGTCGTCCATGAGTCCCCCACGATCCGACGCCATTGTCAGGGCAGGGTCAAGAATGCGCGCGGTTGCGAAAGAAGGGGAAGACGTGTGCACCCGCGAGCCAAGTACTGTAACCGCATCTGCCGTCAGGGGTAGCCGTTCGCGAGGTGGGGGTCGGCGCCGGTCAGTGCTCCGGCTCTGGCTGGAGGTCCAGGGGTGGGTTGGCGCCGTTCTTGAACTCCACAGTGGTGAACTCGAGGGTCGTGGTGCCGATGTTCTCCAAGTCGTGCAAGAGGTGGCGACCGGGGCCGAAGGTGTAGTGGCGGGTTTCGCCCGGGGTGTAGTCCACGATGCGGGTGGTGCCGTCGCAGGTGTGCTGAAGGCTGCGGCCCGCGGTGTGGGCTGTCCAGAAGTAGTCCAGGACGTGGCGGTGGGCGGCCACCCGCTCGCCGGGGGCGAGGCGGATGCTCCACACCCGCACCCGCGCGGTCTCGCTGAGCAGCCGCCTGCCGACCCGGCCGTTGTACGCGTTCTGCTTGAACTCCTCGCGCAGTGCCGGCGTCCAGCCCTGGAAGCCGTCGGCGATCAGGGTCCCGGCGAGCGGGAGGTCGGACATGTCGTCAGTGTTCATCGGGAAGTGGCTGCCTTCCGGGTGAGGAGGAACGGTTCTGCCGGTGCGAGAGAAGCGCCGGTATGACGGCCGCGAGGACGGCGATGGCGGCCGCCGGTGGGGTGGCGCGCAGCCGGCCCGCGTCCGCCATGACTCCGCCGAGGGCGGAGCCGGCGGCGATGCCGATGGTGAACGCGGCGATGTTGAGCGTGGCCGCGAGGGTGCCGGTCGTCCCGGCGATGGCGACCACCCGGGCCTGCAGCGCGGGGACCAGGGCGAAGGCGCTGACGCCCCAGCCGATCAGCAACGCGACGGTCAGCGCCTGGTTGTGACCCGCCACTCGCACCAGGGCCAGCACGGCGGCGAGCAACACGAGAGTGACGGGCGGCGCGGCGCCGGCGTGGCGATCACCGGCCCTGCCGCCGAGCACACCGCCGACGGCGGATGCCGCGCCGAACAGGAGAAGCAGGAGCGTCACCGTCCCCTGGCGGAATCCGCTCACCGTCTCCAGGTAGGGAGTGATGAAGGTGTAGGGCACGAAGATCACTCCCCAGCCGAGGACGGTGGTGGCCAGCGCGAGCGCAAGAGCGGCCGGGGCCGGACGCGATGCTGCCGCGGTCCCGTCGGCCGCGGGGGCGGGCTGCTGCCGGGGCAGCAGCCGGTACAGGGCGAGGGCGGCCGCGGCGGCGAGCAGGGCGACCGTGGCGAACGGTGCCCGCCAGGACAGGTGCTGACCGAGCAGGGTGCCGCCGGGGACGCCGATCACGGTGGCCACGCTCAGGCCGGTGAACATCAGGGCGATCGCCCGGCCACGCCGGTCCTGCGGGACGACGGCTGCCGCGACCACGGAGCCGGTGCCGAAGAACGCCCCGTGTGCGGAGGCGGTCACCAGCCGGGCGATCAGCAGCACCGTGAAGTCCGGTGCCGCCGCCATCACCAGGTGTCCGGCGCTGAAGAGCGTCATCAGGCCGATCAGGGTGGTGCGCGGCGGCAGCCGCCGGGCCGCGAGGGCGAGCAGGGGCCCGCCGATCGCGACCCCGGCGGCGTAGCCGGTCACCAGGTAGCCGGCCGTCGGTACGGAGACCGAGAGCGCGTGGGCCAGCGTGGGCAGCAGGCCGACGACGAACTCGGTGGTGCCGATGGCGAAGGCCGCCAGGGGCGACGGCGTACAGGAGGAGGGGCATCAGCCGTTGACGCCCAGCTGGCTCATCAGGGTCTGGTTGTCCTCGATGTGCCAGTCCTCGATGATCTTGTCGGTGCCGACGTGCTGGATGTCGATGGCGTTGAAGTCGACGTTCTGCCCCTTGCCTTGGACGCCGTTGAAGGTGCCGGTGAAGTGACCGTGGAAGACCATCCGGGCGGTGATCTTGTCGCCGGTGACCAGTACGTCGGACAGCTCGCAGGTCAGGTCCGGCACGGCGGTGCGGAAGTTCTTCGAGGCGAAGACCGGCCCGGCGGGGCCCTGCGGGCGGCCGGCGGGCAGCGTGTTGTCCTTGAACTGCGGGCTGATGGCGGCGTCCAGGTACTTCTGCTGCCCGGTGTTCCAGAAGGTGTACAGCTGCTGGGCCAGGTGGACCTCCTGGGCCGCTCGCTTCTCGCCGATCGAGCGGTCGACGGTGAGCGCCTCGGGCTGGACCAGGTCGGGCGAGCGGTCGACCAGGCGCTGCGGCCAGGCCTGCGAGGACGAGTGGTGGCCGTTGTCGTGGGCGTAGGCGGCAGCGGCGGTGCCGCCCGCGAGGCTCGCCGCCGCCGCGGCGACAGCGGCGGTACGGATGAGGGTGCGCGAACGCATGGGAGTTGCTCCTTGAATCGGCCGGTCACGCTTCCGGTTTCGGGCGTGCCGGGGTGGCCGGCCGGTCCCTTCGACCGGCCGGAGGAATTGATGACGAGACATCAGATCTGGCGCAGTGCGCCGCCGTCGACGGCCCACTCGGCGCCGGTGATCTGGCCCGCGAGTGGGGAGAGCAGGTAGGCGATGACCCGGGCGACGTCGCCCGGCTCGCCGAGCCGGGCGCTGGGCAGTCGCCGCACCTCGCGCACGAAGTGGTCGATCGCCGCTTCCGGTGCGAGGTTGAACTGGGCGCCGAGTTGCTCGGCGAACCCGCCCGGGGCGTCCCACAGCCTGGTGCGGGTCGGACCGGGGGCGACCACGTTGGAGCGCACCCCGCGCGGGCCGAACTCCACCGCGAGGGTCTTGTTCAGCGACAGCAGGGCCGTCTTGGCGGCGGCGTAGTCCACCAGGGGCACGTCGGGCAGCCGGGCGGCCTCGCTGGTCACGTGGACCAGTGCGCCACCGTGCTCCAGCAGGGCCGGCAGCGCGGCGCGCGTCATCCGGACGACCGAGTGGAAGTTGAGGTCGAACGTCGCCTGCCACTGCTCGTCGGTCACCTCCAGGAAACCGGTGCGCGAGGTCAGGCCGCCGACGTTGTTGACCAGGCCGTCCAGGCGCCCGTGCCGGGCCAGCACCTCGGCCATGACCCGCTCGGGCGTCCGCGGATCGGTCATGTCGGCCGCGACGGCGCTCACGCGAGCTCCGAGTTCCTCGATGCCCTCGGTGCTGCGGGCCGTGCCGACCACGGATGCACCCTCAGCGGCGAGGGTGCGGACGGTGGCCGCGCCGATGCCGGCGGAGGCCCCGGTGACCAGGAAGACCTTGCCGTCCAGGTGGAGATCCATCAGCTGCTCCTTCGTATCGGTCGAGTCGGATGATCAGGCGGGCTGTAGGTCAGGCGAGGCGGCCGCCGCCGTCGACGTGCAGCACGGTGCCGGTCACGTAGGGGTTGTCGATGGCGTAGAACACCGCCTTGACCAGATCCTCGGGGCTGCCCACCCGGCGGGCCGGATTGCGCTCGGCCACACCACGCAGGAACGCCTCCTTGTCGGTGCCCAGACCGTCCCAGGAGCCGGTGTCCACGATGCCGGGGGAGACGGCGTTCACCCGGACCGGGGCGATCTCCACCGCCAGCGCCTGGACCAGGAAGGCCAGCGCACCGTTGGTGGTGGCCATCACCGTCCGCGCGGGCGCCGGCCGCCAGGCCGCCACGCCCGAGAAGAAGGTGAACGAGCCGCGCTCGGACACCTGCCCGGCGAGGTGCTTGGCCAGCAGCAGCGGACCGATCACCTTGGCCGAGAACGCCCGCTGCACATCGGCCAGTTCGAGGTCCTTCAGCGGACCGTTGGCCGGCATCGCGGCGGTGGAGACCAGGTGGTCGAACCCGCCCACCAGGGCGGCGAAGTCGGCGATCGACCGCTCGTCGGCGAGGTCGAGCGCCACCACCTCGGACGGCCCGGACAGCTCACCGGCCGTCCACTCCAACTTGCGCGGATCCGGGCCCGCCAGCACGAGCGCGGCACCGGCCGCCGAGGCGGCCTTGGCGAGCGCGCGCCCGGTGCGCGAACCCGCGCCCACCACGACCAGCCGCTGCCCCTGGAGAGGCGTGCCATTGGACACCGTGTCATCCGACATCGGGAGAACTCCTTCGAGTCATCGGGGATCGGCCGTCCGCTGTTCCCCGCGGCGGCCACACCACGACCCTCCCTCAACCTCCAGTAATGAGTCCAAGGCTTGTTTTCTACCTCGGCGATAAAATCCGCTCATGGCAACAACGACGCTCCGCCAGCTCGAATGCCTGGTCGCCGTGGTCGACACCGGCTCCTTCACCCGCGCGGCCGAGCAACTGCACGTCACCCAGCCCGCGCTCTCCCGCCAGATGAGGGCCCTGGAGAGCGCGATCGGGGCCCCTGCTCGAACGCCTGCCGCTCGGTGCGGCTCACCTCGATGGGCCGGGCGGTGCTGCTACACGCCCGTGCCGCACTCGCCGAGGCCGCACGCCTGCACACGGTGGCCCGGCGCACAGCCGGCCTGGAGGAGGGTGAGCTGGAGGTCGCCGCCATCTACTCGATCAGCCTCGGCATCCTGCCGCCGGCCCTGCGGAACTGGCGCCGCCGCCACCCCGGCGTACGGATCCGGCTACGCGAGTACCCGCACGCCGACCGGCTCCAGGCCGCCATGGCCGCCGGCCACGCCGACCTCGCCATCGGCCCCGCAGGTCAGGCTCTACCGGGCCCGGCACCGGCACGTCACCCTGGCCATGGCTGCGCTGGCCTACCTGACCGCCCTCCGTGCCCAGGCAGCGGCAAAAGGGGGCACCGCAGACGACGAACACGAGCTCATAGCGCTCAGCGTCCCGGAGATCCGCCCGTTGACGGGGCACCTCGTCAAGCCTCGCCACCAGACCAACGAGCACCATCTGCGCTGGTCATGCTTCCGGTGACGCAGTCAGGCCCGAGCCCGTCGCTCCCACTGCAAACGCCGAAGCCAGATCCCCCAGATGGGGTCGGTGGCGTGGCTGTCCCCGTTCCGCAGACACGGAGGAGCCGGTGCGGGGGCAGCCGCCGTCGGCGATGGTGGTTGTCCCGCCGGTTGCGGCCCTCCGGTACCCGTGAGGATCGGCGGTCATGACTTCTCTTCCCGTCCTGGTTGAGTGCCATTACGTGCAGGGTCCACGGCTCGGTGAGCGGTGAGTCCTGTGGGAACGTCGGATTCCGGACTCGGTGAGCACCGGCTCTGAGAGTGGATCGTGAGCACAACCAGGCTGCTGGGAACAAGGGTTGGAGCTAGGCTCCCGTGAATCCGGAGCCGGTTGGAGCCAGTGCTCCTGGTCACGTGGATGTGCTGGGGTTGGGCTCGCGGTCGCTCGTCGCTGCTCGCGGGTTCGCGGTCCCTGCGGCTGGCTGTGCTGTCGAGTATTGGCGGGCCTGGAGGAGGTAGGACGTTCGGTAGCGGCCGTTCGGTTGGGCCATCAGTTCGGCGTGGGTGCCCTGTTCGGTGAGCTGGCCGTCGTGGAGGACATGGATCAGGTCGGCGTCGGCGGTGGGCGGCGAGGCGGTGGGTGATGAGTACGACCGTGAGCCCCTGGGCTGCCAGTTCACGGATGCGCGCGAATGCGTCGATCTCCGATTGGGCGTCGAGGGCGGAGGTCGGTTCATCGGCGATGACGAGGTAGGGCGGCCGGCCGGAGGCGCTGCTGGTGGTCGCCCGGTGGAAGGTGCGGCCTGTGCCGATGCGTTGCCACTGGCCGCCGGACGCTTGCACGCCGCCTTGGAAGCCGCGCGCGGCCAGAGTGTCCCACCCTCGGTCCTGCTGTTCGACCAGAGGATGGAGGTCGGCGTAGTCGGCGGCCTTCTTGAGCTGGTCGGGGGCATCGCCGTACTCGGGCCGGCCGATCAGGACGTTGGCGCGCGGCGTGAAGGGCCACTGCTGGAAGCCCTGTTCGAGCATGGCGACGGAGGCGAAGAGCTGATCCCGGTCGGCGGTGGCGGCATCGACGCCGTCCCACAGGATTCGCCCTTCGTCGGGCAGGTGCAGGCCGCACAGGAGTTTGGTCAGGGTCGACTTCCCGGAGCCGTTGTCGCCGACCAGGGCCACGACCTTGCCGCGGGGGATCTCCAGCGTCACCTTGCTCAGCGCGGGTGAGGTGCGCCCCGGGTAGGTGAAGGAGACGTTCTCCACCCTGAGGATCTCTGGGCGTTCGGGCAGATCGGTGCCGCCGACGGGGATGGCCCGCCGTTCGGCCTCCTCCTGGAGACGGTCCAGGTCCCGCACGTAGAGGGCTTCTTCGTAGAGGGCGTTGAAGCTGCTCACCAGGGAGGTGATGTTGGCGGCTCCGGTGCGGACTCCGACGATGGCGGCCCCGGCGACGGCGAGGGCCATCTGCCCGTTGTAGACGAGCAATCCGAGGAGGGCGAAGGCCGCGGGGCGGTGCCGGACAGAGTGGAGGACAGCATCGAGACGACCACCCCTCGTCGACCACGGGTGCCCCGGTGGAGAGCGCGGCCAGGCGGACGTCGATGTCTGGGGGAAGTGCGGCGTCGAGGAGGCGGGCGTGTCGACCGGCCACGGATCAGACCCCCGCATCGCTGCGGGCGGCGACGCCGCGCACGTGCTCCTCGAAGAACCGGCGCGGGTCGCCGCCCATCCGGGCGAGCATCACCAGCGCGGTCAGGGCCACGTCGCAGACCTCCCTGCGCACGTCGTCCCAGTCGTGCGAGAAGCCCTTGCGGGGGTTGGCACCGAGCGCCCCGATGACCGCCTCGGCGACCTCGCCGGCCTCCTCCTGGAGCTTGAGAGCCTGCACGGTCCAGCGCTGCTCATCGGCACGGTCGAAGTGTGAATCCAGCTTACTTGCAAGGGAGTTCGTGATCTCCCAGATCTCGTTCATGGGTGAGGATCCTTCCGGTGTTCGAACTCCCTTTTCAAGCAGGGCGGTTCCGGGCGAGTCGCGGCGCGCCCGGGACGTACGGGACGCTTTCGATTTCGCGGTTGTCCACTGGTCCGGTGGGGCGGCTGGGGTGGTCAGCTGGGCGGGGGCGGTGTCGAAGACGGCGCTTCGGGCAGCGAGTGCCGGTGCGCCCTGGGCGGCGTAGGGGATGCCGAGGCGGCTCCAGCGGAAGATCACGTGGTGGGTGATCACGTCACGCAGGCCCCGTGTGAGCTGGCCTTCGGACCACAGGAGGAAGAGTGCTCCCGGGTCGCGTCTCCGGTGTCCGGACGGTTTTCGGCCGCGCGTGCCCAGATGTCGCCCCGCTCGTACCAGCCGAGACTGGCGGCGCGCATCAGGGCTGAGCAGAGCAGCACGGACAGCTCCCGGCGGCGATCGGGGAAGCCCTCAAGCTGGTACGCCTCTGTCTGGAAGACACCCGGTACAAGCCGTTCCGGCCGTGGTGGTGACCGATGTTCGTCATCCTGGTCCACGACACCGCCGCCGAAACGCAACCCGAAAGTCCTGAGGACCTGCCGCAAGTACCTCCACTGGACCCAGCGCAGTGTCTTCCACGGCGAACTCACCGCCGCCCAATCGTGACCTGCACCGATGCAGTACCGGACGGTTGCCGTGCCACAGCGGGCTGGAGCAACGGCCGGGTACAGCGTGAACTTGGGCTTTGCCCCGGGGCGTCATCAACTCCCCATGCTGGCCGCCGCGCCGCGCGGTCGTCATCACGGCGAACTGGACCGCTACGTCAGGAAGCCGACGTGCACGTGGTCGTGATGGGTGGCGTCGGTGAAGAACTGGTCGGGCGTGGTGCCGCCGGAGAGTTGACGCGGTCCACCGACGTTGTACGAGCCGGCCGCGGCCGCGGCCCGCATGAAGGTGTCCACCAGGGCGGCGGGAGTGGCCGGGTCCACCACGGCCCGCCCGTCGATCTGCCAGACGTCGAAGGCCCGGCCCAGCGGGTGGTCGCTCGGCCGGTCGGTGCCGAACACGTCCAGCGGGTGGCCGGAGCGGACCACGCTGACCGTGACGGTGTGGCTCTGGGCCAGCGTCAGCATCGCCCGCGCCACGCTGTCGTGGACCAGACCGGAGCGCAGGTCGGCGAGCGAGGCGGGGGAGAGCTGGAGCCGCGGCTCGGCGAGCGCCCTGGAGACCGTCCCGGAGAGCGTGGCGGAGGGCGGGCCGGGCCGCGCGGGGTGCAGTGCGGTGACCCTCCAGCGCGGGGTGGCCGCGCCGAGCCGGACGTCCACGGTGGTGCCGCCGGCGGCGACCGGCCCGCCACCGGTGGCCGTCCACTGGTCGCAGACCACCAGGACACTGGCCGAGTCGGACAGGATGCCGCCGTACTGCGCGTCGATCACCTGTAGCGCGGCCCGGTCGGCGGCCGGCAGCAGCGGGCCGGCCTGGTCGGCGAGGCCCGGATCGAAGCCCAGCGCGGCGACCCGGGCCCGCGCGGCGGCCGGGCCGGCCCCGCCGGCGGGCCAGGAGCCGAGGGCCTCGACGAGCTGGACGGCGCGCAGCTTGACGTCCGGCTGGATCTCGCCCGGCCCGGGCAGCCAGGGCCGGGTGGCGGGGAGGGCGGGGGAGGAGGGTCCGGCAGCCGTCGAGGGGCGCTCGCTCGCTCGAGGCGTCGGGCCGGCCGTCCGTGAACCGCCGCACCCCGCGGCGCACACCGCCGCGCCGACCGCCGCGGTCAGCAGCGCACGCCGGCCGCACACCCCGCAGGTCCGGCCGACCCCGCCCGCCGTACCCGGTTCCGGTGAACGCTCGATCGCCATGGCCCACTATGGTCACGGCCTCGGCCGCCCCGCGACCGGTGGGTACAGTGGGCCAGGCGACGGAGGCAGGGGAGGCGGCGGATGGGCGTGGAGCAGGTCAGGGCGTTCTGGCGGGAACTGGGCCTCCCCGGGCTGATCGACGTGCACACCCACTTCATGCCGGAGAACGTGCTGGCCAAGGTCTGGGCCTACTTCGACTCCGCCGGTCCGCTGGTCGGCCGGGAGTGGGCCATCACCTACCGCGAGGGTGAGGCCGAACGCCTGGCGCTGCTGCGGGAGTTCGGGGTCCGCGCGTTCACCGCGATGATCTACCCGCACAAACCGGGGATGGCCGACTGGCTCAACGACTGGGCGGCGGCCTTCGCCGACCGTACGCCGGACTGCCTGCGGACGGCGACCTTCTTCCCCGAGCCCGGCGCCGACCGTTACGTGGCGCGAGCCGTCGCGTCCGGGGCCCGGGTCTTCAAGGCCCATCTGCAGGTGGGCGGGTACGACCCGACGGACCCGCTGCTGGACGACGTCTGGGGGCTGCTCGCCGAGGCCGGCACACCGGTGGTCACGCACTGCGGCTCGGGCCCCGCGCCCGGCGAACACACCGGTCCCGGCCCGATCGGCGCGGTGCTGGCCCGGCACCCGCGGCTGCGGCTGGTGGTGGCCCACCTGGGGGCCCCGGAGTACGCGGAGTTCCTCACCCTGGCCGAGGCCCACCCCGAGGTGCACCTCGACACCACCATGGCCTTCACCGACTTCACCGAGTCGGCGGCGCCGTTCCCCCGCGAGCTGCTGCCCCGGCTGGCCGCCCTCCAGGAGCGGGTCCTGCTCGGCAGCGACTACCCGAACATCCCCTACCCGTACCGCCACGCCCTGGAGTCGCTGGCCCGCCTGGACCTCGGCGACCCCTGGCTCCGCGCGGTCTGCCACGACAACGCGGCCCGGTTGTTCGGCCTCTGACCGCGCCGCACGACCGCGTCCCCGCTCAGTCGACCGTCACGTGCTGCTCGGGCGCCAGATGCCGTTCCAGCGAGGCCAGCTTGGTGTGCAGGCCGTCGGTCACCCCGGCCCGGTCGTCGATCTTGATGACGGTGCTCACCCGGTTCGCGAACGGTTTGACCGCCTCGACGGCCTGCTTGATCACCGCCATCACCTCGTCCCACTCGCCCTCGACGGAGGTGAACATCGCGTCGGTCCGGTTCGGCAGCCCGCTGGCGCGGACCACCCTCACCGCCGCGGCGACGGCCTCGCCGACGTCCTCGCCGATCCCGAGCGGGGTGACACTGAAGGCGGCGATCATGGCTGCTCCCGGTTCGGTGGCGATGGGACGGCGGTGGCGGTGACACGGACGTGCGGCGTGGTCGGGCCGCCTGACACCGGATCATAACGGCGTACGACCGGCGGGCCCGCTCGCCTCACCCGCCGTACACGCCTCGGCAGATCCGGGCCTGCTCGGAGTCCGGGGCCCAGTGCCCGTACCGCTCGCCGGCGCCGCACAGGCCGAGGGGCGGCGAGACCCGGCTGTCCGGTGTTCCCGGGCCGGCCGGCCGGGGACCGGGCACGGCGGGGCCGGCCGGCGGTGGGGGCACGGCGGGGCGGCCGCCGGACCGCGGTGGTGCCGCGGGGCCGTGCGGAGGGCGCGGCCGGGCGTGTGCCGGGTCGGTCGGCTCCGGCGCCTCGGCCGCCGCGTGCCCGGTGGGTTGTTGCGCCGGGCCCCGCCCCGGCTCCACCGGTGGCGGCCCGGCCGGCGGGCTCGTCACCGGGGCCGGCGCTGACGGGTCGGCCCCGGACGGCTCCAGGGACCCGCGGTGCAGGTCCTCGCGCAGCGGCTGATCCCCGCTGACCGGGCCGGCCAGCCCGGTGGTGGCCGAGACCGGCGCGTCCCCGTCCTCGATGCGCGCCGTCCGATGCTGCGCCTGGCACCCGGTCAGCAGGGCCGCGAGCGCCAGCACGGCCAACGCCGTGGTCAGTGCCGCCCCGGCGCCGGGTGGCGGCAGCACCTGTGCGGGCCCACCCGCCTGTTCCCCGCGGAGAGGTTCGTCCATGGCCGGTCCAACGAGAGCGACCCCCGCGCGGTGTCGGTGGATCACGCCGCCGCCCTTCCGGTGCCGGGGCGACCCACCGGTTGCCGGTCACCCCGTGTGGTGAACCCGGCCCGCCGCGGCCCGCCGCCCGCGGCGCGCTCTGACAGAGTGGTTACCAAGCCCCGCGGCCGCCCCCCGCCCCCACCGGACGGAGAAACCATGACGACCACCTGGCTCCCGGAGGACGAGTGGCTGTCCGGCCTGGTCCGGGCCTACGCCGGCGCGAGCGTGCTGCTGACCGATCCGGCCGGCCGGGTGCTGCTGTTGCGGCCGAGTTACCGGGACCAGTGGCAGTACCCGGGCGGGGGGATCGACCCGGGCGAGGGCCCGGCCGAGTGCGCCGTGCGCGAGGTGGCGGAGGAGACCGGCCTGCTGCTCGGTGCGGAGCTGCGGCTGCTGGTCGTCGAGTGGCGCGACCCGCTGCCCGACCAGGAGCCCCACGCCCACCCGGCGGTGCACTTCATGTTCGACGGCGGTACCGTCCCCGCCACCACCCCGCTCCGGCTGCAGCCGGAGGAGATCGCCGAGGCCCGCTTCTTCCCGCCGCCGGAGGCCGCCGCCCTGCTGCACGAGCACGCCGCTGACCGCCTCCGGCACGGCCTGCGGTCCCGCCGGGCGGGCGGTGCCGGCACCGCCCTGCTCCGCACCCCGGGCTACCTCGGCTGACGAGGGCCCTTAAGTGTTGCTTCAGTATCCGTGTGCCAGCATTTCGCCCCATGACCACAGCGCAACTCCAGCACGGCGGGTCGCGGGCCCCCGCGCGGCACGTGATGAGCAAGGTGCCAGAGGTGACGGCCTATTTCTGGATCACCAAGGTCCTGACCACCGGGATGGGGGAGACCACCTCCGACTTCCTGGCCCACTTGATGAACCCGATGATCGCGGTCGCGATCGGCGGGGGCGGCCTGGTGGCCGCGCTGGCGTTGCAGTTCGCCGTCCGCCGCTACATCGCCTGGGTCTACTGGACGGCCGTGGTGATGGTCAGCGTCTTCGGCACGATGGCCGCCGACACCCTGCACGTCGGGCTGGGCATCCCGTACGCGGTCTCCGCCCCCTTCTTCCTGGTCGCCCTGGCCGTGGTCCTCGGTGCCTGGTTCGCGAGCGAGAAGACCCTCTCGATCCACGGCATCCACACCCGTCGGCGCGAGCTGTTCTACTGGGCGACGGTGCTGACCACCTTCGCGCTCGGCACCGCGACCGGTGACCTGACCGCGACCACCCTGAACCTCGGCTACCTCGGCTCGGGCGTGCTGTTCGCCGTGGTGATCGCGCTGCCGGCGATCGCCCACCGGTTCGGGCTCAACGCGGTCTTCGCCTTCTGGTTCGCCTACGTCGTCACCCGCCCGTTGGGCGCCTCCTTCGCCGACTGGATGGCGGTGGCGACCAGCCGCGGCGGTCTCGGCCTCGGGCTCGGCCCGACCACCCTCAGCTGGACGGTGGCGATCCTCGGCTTCGTCGGCTACCTGGCGGTCAGCCGCAAGGACGTCGGGAACCCGAGCTAGCCGCTCCGCCCCACCCGACCGGGACCCGATCGCGCGTTGACACCGCGGCCGGGTCCCGGTCGCGTTCCGTCCGCCAGGCGGTGGCCCGCATCAGGGACTCGTCAAGACGCGCCGGACGGGCGTTACGGGGGCGTCAAGGACGACCGGGTGTGACACTCGACTAGGATCCAATGGATCCAAGGGCAAGCGCCGTCGAACCTTTCGAAACATTCAGCTTGCCGGATCCCTGTCAAGGAATTGCAGGGACCTATCGAGCAGAGAGAAGCGAAGGATCATGTCGGACGTCGCCCGGGTCATCGTCGGAGTCAGCGGCTCGCTGAACAGCCTGACCGCCCTGCACCGTGCGGTGGACGAGGCCCGGGCCCGCCGGGCGGTGCTCGTCCCGGTGCTGGCCTGGACGCCGGTCGGCGGCGAGGCCAACTACCGCGTCCACCCCTGCCCGCACCTGCTGCGGGCCTGGGAGCAGGCCGCCGTCGAGCGGCTGGAGCGGGCGTTCGACGACGCGTTCGGTGGCTTCCCCACCGGGGTCGAGCTCGACCCGCTGGTGATCCGTGGCGAGACCGGGCCGGCGCTGGTTCAGTTCGCCGACCGGCCGGACGACCTGCTGGTCGTCAGCACCGGTCGCCAGGGCGGTCTGCGTCGGCTGCTGCACGGCTCGGTGAGTCGCTACTGCCTCGCCCACGCGACCTGCCCGGTCGTCGCCGTCCCGCCGTCCGCCCTGCTGCGTGACCGGCGGCGCGGCGACCGCACCATCAGCGTCCGGGAGTTGACGCACGCCGCCTGAGCGGATCCGACCACTGCTGACCGCCGCGGATCACCACCGATCAGGTTTGACGCGGCCATCGCAAGAGGTGCGTTAAGGGCGCCCGCTACCGCTTGCGCCCGGTACGGCGGCTGCGTAGACCGGTGGTCAGGAGGTGTGTCATGCGCCAGAACCTCACCAGCGGCCGGGCCGCACTGGTGTCCTCACTGCTGCTCCCGCCCGCGGTCTGCGCGGTGCTGCTGCCCGCCCGCGGCAGCTTGGCCAACACGGACGTCGCGTTGGGCCTGGTGGTGGTCATCGTCGCCGTGGCCTCCCTCGGTCACCGCGTCCCCGGGGCGCTGGCGGCGGTGTCCGCCGCCGTCTGGTTCGACTTCTTCTTCACCCGACCGTACACGACCTTCGACATCAGCAAGTCCGCCGACCTCACAACCGCCGTGCTGCTGCTCCTGGTTGGCCTGGCGGTCTCCCAACTCGCGACGCACGCCCGCCGGATGCGCGTGATCGCGATCACCGACGCCGGCTACCTGGCTCAGATCCACGACACGGCCGTGCTCTCCCGCTCCGCCAACTCCCCTCTGGCGGTGGCGGATCACGTCCGTGAGCAGCTGATCGAGGTGCTCCAGCTGCGCGGCTGCCGCTTCGAGTACGGCACGCTGATGGGCCACCCGCCGCGTCTGGAGCACGACGGATCCGTGCTGATCGGAGAGAACGTCTGGGACGTGGACCGGCTCGGCATGCCCGCCCAGGAGGTGGAGCTGCGGCTGGTGAGCAGTGACCGCTACTACGGCCGGTTCATGCTCGACCCGATCCCCGGCGCCCGCCCCTCCCGTCAGGCCCGGCTGGTCGCGGCCACCCTGGCCGACCAGGCCGGTGCCGCGCTGGACCCGATGTGGCGGGTCGACAAGGCGGCCTGACCGGCGCGCCCCGAGCCGGTGGCGGTGACGAGCGGGGCCCGGGGGGGGGGGGGGGGGGCCCAGAAGCGCCAGCTCGGTGGGTGGGGGAGTTTCTTTCCCCACCCCAAACAGGGGGGAGCAGCCAACTCTCGTGCGAGAGAAGGGAGGGCCGGG